>PXAW01000511.1 GCA_003567055.1 Hyphomicrobiales bacterium | reverse complement strand
TCGGGATCGGGCTCTATGTCGCGGCGAGCGTGACCAATGTCAGCGCCTTCCGCGTCTTTCGCATGGCGCTGCCGTTCTTCATCGTGGCCTGTTTCGCGCTGATCGTGCTGGCCCTGGTGCCCTGGTTCTCGCTGGCGCTGCTGTAAGCCCCTTGATCCTGGACTCTTTCCTGGAACGCGGTCGCGTGGCATCCTGTTGTCAGGGGATCACAGGATGGGACCATGCCGATGACCGACCTTGCGCTACGCCCCGACGACGCGTTTCTCGTGACCGATCTGCAATACGATTTCCTGCCCGGCGGGGCGCTGGCCGTGCCTGACGGAGATGCTGTGATCGCGCCGATCAACGCGCTGGTGAAGCGGTTTCAGCGTGCGGGCGCGCATGTCCTGCTGACGCAGGACTGGCATCCGCCCGGCCATTCCTCCTTCGCTTCGAGCCATGAGGGCATGGAGCCGTTCGCACAGGTCGAGATGGCTTACGGCCCGCAGATCCTGTGGCCGGATCATTGCGTTCAGGGCACGCGCGGCGCCGAGATCGTGCGCAATCTCGAGGCCGACTGCGCCGAGCTCGTCATTCGCAAAGGCTACAACCCGACCATCGACAGCTATTCCGCCTTCCGCGAGGCCGATCACGAGACCATGACCGGGCTCGCCGGTTATCTGCGCGAGCGTGGGCTGCGGCGTGTCTTCCTTGCCGGTCTGGCGCTGGATTTCTGCGTGTTCTGGAGTGCGCGCGATGCGGTTGAGGCGGGATTCGAGACGGTGCTCGTCACCGATGCCTGCCGCGCCATCGACATGGACGGATCGCGCGACAAGGCCCTCGCGGACATGCGCGAGAAGGGTGTCGTCTTCTGCGAGACCGGGGATATTCTCGGCAATGGCTGACGCGCGGCGGTTTTACCCGCCGCGCTCTCTCGTCAGCGTGTGGACGGATCGCCCGTACCGATCGGCGCGCCCTCGCGCGACGCCCATTCCGTCCATGACCCGTCGAACAAGGCCTGTGGCGGATGGCCGATGCGCATGAAGGCGAGCGAGAGGATCGCCGCCGAGACGCCGGAGCCGCAGGAGGTGATCACGGGTTTCGTCGGGTCGATGCCATGGGCCCGGAGCGCAGCCTGAATGCTCTGCGGGTCTTTCAGCCGCCCGTCTTCCACTACTTCCGTATGCGGCAGGTTCACGCTGCCCGGCATATGGCCGGAGGGCAGCCCGGCACGCGGCTCGGGGGCCTCGGCGCGGAAACGCGCTGCGGAGCGGGCATCGACGACCTGGATCGTCGGATCTGCGAGGGCAGCCTCGATGCGCGGCAGATCGGCCACCGCCTCACGGTCGAGCCGGGCCGTGAAGCGACCGGGCGGGCGCGGACGGGCGGGGCCTTCCTCGATCGAGCCGCCGGCGGCGCGCCAGGCCGGGAAACCGCCTTCCAGGATGGAGACGTTGCGCGCACCGAAGATCGTGAACATCCACCACACGCGCGGCGCCGAAAACAGGCCCGCGCCGTCATAGACGACGATGCGGCTGTCATCATTGATCCCCTTGGCGCCGACGGCAGAAGCAAAATCCTCCGCGCTCGGGATCATGTGCGGCAACGGATTGGCGAGATCCTTGACGGAATCGATGTCGAAACGTACAGCGCCGGGAATATGGCCGGCGAGGAATTCGGCCTCGGCATCCCGGTTCATCGCCGCGAGGTAATAGGAGCCGTCGACCACGACGAGACCCGGTGCGTCGATGTTCTCCTTCAACCAGTCGGCGCTGACGAATGGTGCGTTGCCCGCATCCGGCTTGTCGGTGGCGGTCATCTGGTATCTCCCGTTTGTTTCGCAGGGGGCTGCCTCACGCGAGCACGATGCGCACGCGCCGGTTCTGCTTGCCCTTCTTCTGGATCTGCGTGACCTGGACGGCGCCGATTTCGGCCGTGCTCTTCACATGGGTGCCGCCGCAGGGCTGGTAGTCGATCCCGTCGATTTCGATCATGCGGATGCGCCCGGCGCCGCGCGGCGGCTTCACCGACATCGTCTTCACGAGATCGGGATTGGCGTCGAGCTCCTCGTCGGTGATCCATGATTCGCGAATGGCCGCGTCCCGACCGACGAGTTCGTTGAGCTTCGCGGTAATCTCGTCCTTGTCGAGGCCGGCATCCGCTATGTCGAAATCGAGCCGGCCCTCGCCGTCTCCGATCGCGCCGCCGGTCACCGGATAGGGCAGGACGACGCTGAGCAGATGCAGGGCCGAGTGGATCTTCATGCGCGGCAGGCGGGTCTCCCAATCGAGCTTGCAGGTGACCTTGTCGCCCTCCGCGAGCATCGGCGCGCCCTCGCCGGGAACGTGGATGATCTGCTTGCGATCCTCCGCGTAAACTGTTGTCTCAACGGGTATTTCCCGGCCATCTTCCGTTACGAGGGCGCCCCGGTCGCCGGGCTGGCCGCCGCCTTGCGGATAAAAGATCGTGCCGTCGAGGATGTAGCCGCGCTCGTGTACGCTCGTTACGGTCGCGCTGGATTCGGTGAGGTAGGCGTCGCGATAAAGCGGTTCGGTCACGCTCAAATCTCCGTTTGAAATGATCTGGCGGGAGACTATCATGCCACCTGTGCGGCACAAGGTGCGACGATGGACATGCCGGACGGGGAAGGCATCTTGTGATCGATGAATTTTTGTCTTCAAAAATTAATGGCTTTTCGCTATTAAATCATCTGCATAGCTTGATCCGATCGGTGCGCTGGCGCGTATTGCGATCATGACCAATCAAAACGCGCGCGGGACGCCGCGCATGGTGACAGATGTGACGACGCGAGAAACAAACCATCACGAAGAGACGGCTCTCGACACTCTGCTGGCGCATTACGCGCGTGGCGCTCTGAGTGCGCCGCTGCATGTGCTGGTTGCGAGCCACCTGGAAATCAGGCCGGAAAGCCGGCGCTTCGTCGGCGCGCTGGAAGGCGTGGTGGCGTCGGCGATCGTCGAGGAGGACCCGGTTCCCATCGGCGACCGCGATGCCCGGCTCGCGGCGATCTTCGCAGCCGAGGAAGCCGGCGATACGCTGGCGCGTCCCCGCGCCACACATTCCGCGATCTCGGGCGACGTGCCGCATCCGCTTGCACGTTATCTCGGCCAGTCGCTGAACGACGTGCCCTGGCGTACGCTGCTGCCCGGTGTGAAGGAGTACCGCATCGAGGACAACGAGGAAGGCGAGGCCACGCTCTACTGGATCAAGGGCGGGCGCAAGATGCCGTTCCATACGCATGAGGGTTCGGAATATACCCTCGTCCTGAAGGGCGCCTTCAGCGATCTCAACGGCCATTACGGTCGTGGCGACATCGCCATCGCCGATGCCGATGTCGACCACCGTCCCATCGCCGACCCGGATGCGGATTGCTTCTGCTTCGCCGTGACCGACGCGCCCTTGAAGCTGACGGGCCCGATCGGGCGGATCGTGCAGCGCTTCTTCATCAAGCACTGAGCTGGTCGAACAGACCCCGGGGCACGCCTATCTTCGCAGGCGTGCCCCGTGCTATATATTTGCACAGTGATGCTTTCGCCGTGACAAT
>PXAW01000525.1 GCA_003567055.1 Hyphomicrobiales bacterium | reverse complement strand
TGCCCGGCCCCGCCTCTTCGAGGGCCGCGCCATCGCGCCGCCCCAAAGCCAGATCGAGCGCGAACCGCGTCAGCGGCCCGACGATCCCGTCCACCGCCAGCGGCTCCCCGCGCGGATCGAGCGCCTGCGCCTGAAACGCCCGCACCGCCCGGTCCATCACCGTATCGAATTCGCTCTGCGGACAGCGCAGATATTCCAGCGCCATCAGATCCTCACTGAGGCGCCGCACCGCCTCGCCCTTTGACCCACGTCGCAACAACATGACCTTCTCCTCTCCATCGGGTTGGAGAGGAGGATGTAGGAATATTTTCTGATAATGCAATCAGAAGAGATTTTTTTCTCAATACACCCCGAACAACCGACCCAGGAACCCCGGCTCCGCCTGCTGTTGCGGCGGGATGCCGACGGGGGCGGGTGGCAACCCGTCGAAGCCGCCTTCATGGGCCGCGATGCCGCCGGTTACGCAGCATGACCGATCGCTTCTCGAACAATACGGGAAACCGCAGCGTCCTCGTCTTCCCGAAATTCTGTCACTGTCGCCAGTCTGTTACTCGCGCGGCGGCGGAGCGAGGGCGGGATTGAGGTTTCAGTCTCCAGGAGAGCAATAACGGACAAGTCAACCTTTGCCTCGTAAAGTGCGGACATCTGAAGGAAAATCGCATCTTGGACTCGCTGGGGGCTATTACCGAAGAAAACTGCAACCGGTGCCCTCTCACGAACTTCGATGACCATATCCGCATTCGCCTCACTCAGCTTTTCGTTTACCGGTTCTCCTTCTCTGATTTTCGCTTTGTCTCCGATTGCGAGTTTGATCTTCCTAGCCGCATCCTCTCTGAATGTGCTTCTCACGCTCTCAGCGGTCAAAAGGAGGAAGTCATTCATTCTGAGCAATACGCCGACGAATGCGAGTGCGCGCGAAGCCAGCTCATCACGAACGAAACTTCGCGTTCGGATCGTTACGGCATCAGCGTCGAAATATCCGTCGATGCCCTCCAGAAGGACATCTAACGCGCGCCTTCTCGTTTGTGTTTCAAAATCGACACCGGCCTCCTCGAGATCCGGTATCGTTGTTCCGTCATCCTCCAAGTGGACCAACCCGTACCCGTCTTCGACGACATAGAAAGCTACGCGATCCCCGTCATCACGGCGAAACGCTGTGCTGACTGCCAGCCCGAGCGGCGTCGCAGTGACACAAACATCATCACAAAATGCTCGGCAAAGATCGTCTTTCATGGGAATAGATCCCCACCTTGTCGAATGCGGAATACGGTAACCGCGCAATTGAATGCAGTCACTTCGTTTATCTCAGTGTTACCGAACTTGAAATCCTGCCGCCGGTGAAAGTTTCGGGCTGATGGCAACCTGATCGAGCCAAAACGATTTTTGGCAGCGTCAATCTCCGCAACGGGTCCGCACCTAGCGTGGCAATGCCATCCGGGCTCTGAAGCATGCCACTCATAATCACAAATCACTTTGGTTTCACCATCCTCAGTCACACCGAACGTTGCGCGGAAAATCTGCGCCTCTACATTTAAAAGGATACGAACACGGCAATCATAGCCACAAGCAATAAAAGTGATAATCCGCCATTGATATCGTGGCCCGAATTTATAAGCTTTGCTTTTCGCACGACGAGAGGGCCATTGAGATCGAGGAATCGGGCCGCGTTTCCACTCACCGGTTCTCAATTGCATCTTTGGTGCAGTGATAAGAGTCTTTGTTTCCATGAATTCCTCTTGAACCAATGCGTATGAAGAATCACCTCACTATCAAATGCGTAAGCAGCATACTCCCCTCAATACACCCCGAACAACCGCCCCAGGAATCCCGGCTCCGCCTGCTGTTGCGGCGGGATGCCGACGGGGGCGGGTGGCAACCCGTCGAAGCCGCCTTCATGGGCCGCGATGCCGCCGGTCGTGCCGGGCGGGACCGGGCCGTGTTCGACCATGGGGGGCGCGTAGCCGCCGGGGCCGCCGGGGGTGAGCCAGCGGTCGGCGCCGGGCAGCGGCATCGGATATTCTGCGGCGAGCGCGCGCTCCATGAAACGCGCCCAGATATCCAGAGGCAGGTTGCTGCCGGAGGCGCGGTTGGTGGAGCTGTTATCGTCATTGCCGATCCACACGCCGGTGACGAGGGCGGAGGTGTAGCCGACGAACCAGGCATCGCGGAAACCCTGGCTGGTGCCCGTCTTGCCGCCGGCCTGCCAGTCGGGCAGAGCGGCGCGGCGCGCGGTTCCCGCGACCATGGTATCGTGCAGCATCGCGTTCATTTTCGCGACCGTCTCGTCATCCATCACCCGCCCGAGCCCGGCGCGTACGCGCTGGTAGAGGATTTCGCCGGACGCCGTTTCGACCCGCGTGATCACATGGGGGATCACCGCCGTGCCGCCATTGGCGAAGGCCGCATAGGCGCCCGTCAGTTCCAGCGGCGTCACCTCCGATGTGCCGAGCGCGATCGAGGCATTGGGCTGGAGCGCGGAGCGGATGCCGAGCCTCTGCGCGGCGCTGATCACCTCGCGCACGCCCACTTCCATGCCCAGACTCACCGCAACCGTGTTGAGCGAGAGCGACAGCGCCTCGCGCAGGGTGACGGGGCCACGGAAATCGCGCGAGAAGTTCTCCGGGCTCCAGTCGCCGAGGCGGATCGGGCGGTCCTCGCGCACCGTGTCGGGGGTGAGCCCGTTTTCCATCGCGGCGAGATAGACGAAGGGCTTGAAGGCCGAGCCCGGCTGGCGGCGCGCGGCGACGGCGCGGTTGAACTGGCTTTGCGCATAATCCTTGCCACCGACCAGCGCCTTGATCGCGCCATCCGGCCGCAGGGCGACGATGGCGCCCTGTTCCACGCCGAAGCGCTCGCCCTGTTCGCGCAATTCCCCGATCAGCGAGGCCTCCGCCGCCTCCTGCAGACCGAGATCGATGGTGGTGTGGACGATCACGTCGTCCTGGACGGCGCCGATGAAATCATCGAGCACGTCAATGACGTAATCGGCGGCGTAATTCGCCGTGCCGGGGCCGAGGGGACGGTTGAGCTCGGCGGGGCGCGCCATGGCGTTCGCCATCCGGTTCTCGTCGATGAAACCCTGGCTCGCCATGGCGTTGAGCACGAGCGCGGCGCGGTCGCGCGCAGCTTGCGGGTTGCGCGTGGGCGCAAGGCGCGACGGCGCCTGGACGAGGCCCGCGAGCATCGCCGATTCGGCCAGGGTCAGTTCCTGCGCGGGCTTGTCGAAATACCGCCGCGCCGCCGCCTCGACACCATAGGCGCCGGCGCCGAAATAGACGCGGTTCATGTAGAGTTCGAGCAGTTCGTCCTTGCCGTGACGCTGTTCCAGCCAGAGCGCGAGGATCGCCTCCTGGATCTTGCGCGAGGCGGTGCGTTCATGGGTCAGGAAGAGATTCTTGGCGAGCTGCTGGGTGATGGTCGAGCCGCCCTGCACCGTGGCGCCGGTCGCGAGATTGGTGACGAGCGCACGCCCGATCCCGACGGGATCGATGCCGAAATGGCTGTGGAAACGCCGGTCTTCGATGGCGATGAAGGCCTGCGGCAGATGG
>PXAW01000100.1 GCA_003567055.1 Hyphomicrobiales bacterium | reverse complement strand
GGGGGTGCCGATGACGACGGCCTCGGCCACGCCCGGGCAGGCATGCAGCACCGTCTCGACCTCCTTGGGCGCGACCTTCTCGCCACGGCTCTTGATGATGTCGTCCTTGCGCCCGACGAAATAGAGATAGCCGTCGGCATCCGCGCGGAAGAGATCGCCGGTCATCAGGATGCGCTCGCCGGGCTGCGTGCCCGGGCGCAGACATGCCGCGCTCGCCTGCGGATTCTCCCAATAGCCGAGCATCACATGCGGGCCGGCAATGGCGAGTTCGCCAATGGCACCGGCGGGCAGTTCGTTACCGTCATCATCGACGACGAAGGCCCGCGTGCCCGGAATGGCGATGCCGACCGAACCCGGCTTCGCGTCGAGATCCTCGGGCGGCAGCCAGGTGCAACGCTTGCATTCCGTGAGCCCATACATCGAATAGAGCGCCACGCCGGGCAGCAATTCGCGCAGCCGCGCGATATGCGCGGGCGGCAGGGCGGCGGCGGTGTTGGTGAGGTAGCGCAGATCGGGCAGGAAGCCCGGTTCGAGGCTCTTCATCTGCAGGATCATCGCCGCCATGGTCGGCACCAGCGGCAGGCCGGTGACGCGCTCGCGGCGCATCAGATCGAAGATCGCCTGCGGGAAGGCGAAGGACTTCTCCAGCACCAGCGTCGCTCCCACGCGCACCGCCATGATCAGCTGATACAGCCCGTAATCGAAGGCGATGGGCAGGACGTTGAGGATGATGTCGTCGGGCGTGTTGCGCAGATAGGTCGTGATCGAGGCGGATGCCGCATCGATATTCTGATGCGCCATCATCACCCCCTTGGGCTGCCCGGTGGAGCCGGAGGTGTAGATCAGCATGGCGAGATCGGAATCGGCGAGATCCGAATCGGCGACCTGCGGGAGATCCCTCACCCCCGCGCCCGCCGCGAGCGCCTGCGCGAAGCTCTGCGCCGCCACGCCGCCAGGCATCGTCTCGCCGATCACCGCATCGGCGCGCGGGCCGGCGATGAGCACGATATCCGGACCGGGCGCCTGCGCCAGAGCCGCGCCGGCGACCTTCGCCAGACGGTCGAGGGTGATCACCGCGCGGGCGCGGCAATTGTCGATGATGAAGGCGAGCTTGTCGGCCTTGGTCGACGGATTGATCGGCGAGAACACGCCGCCGGCGCGCGACACCGCATAGATCGCGACCGCCGCTTCCCAGCAATTGTCCATGAAGACCAGCACCCGCTCGCCGGGCTTCAGGCCGGCGGTGACGAGGCTCGCCGCGAGCCTGTCGCAGGCCTCGTCGAAGGCCGCGTAGCTCAGGCGTGTCTCGCCGTTGACGAGCGCAGTCTTGTCGGGATGGCGCGCAGCAGAAGCGCGCAGGAACGCATCGAGACGCATGCTCAAGACCTCTCCGTCGGATCGCCGCCGGACATGGCGGCTTGCCTCACGCCACGCGCGAGACCTGCTCTTCCTGCCGGCGCGTCACATAGGCGGTGATGCGGTCGATGGAATCGAGATTTTCCGGCATGATGTCCTCGTCGGCGACGCTGATGCCGAAATGATCCTCGAGGAAGGCGACCAGCTCGAGAATGCCGGTCGAATCCATCAGATCGTTCTGGATCAGCGAATCCGAACCCGCGATGGTGCGGCTTTCGTCGCCGAACAGGAAATTCTCGGTGATGAAGTTGCGCAGATCGGTTTCGATCGTGTCGGCCATGCCGGTTCTCCTCAATTCGTATTGGTTCAGGCGGCTGCCCGGTTACGCATGCCCGCCCCGCCGATGAAGCGGGCATGCCAGGTCTGGGTGGAGAGAATGCCGATGAAGGCGGCATTGTCGCGAAAACCGCTCACGCCGCCGCGCGCCACTTTCGCGGCGAGTTTGGCAACGGGAGCGGGATTGAACAGGCCGGTCGCGGCAAGCGCTTCCGGCGAGAGTGCCTCGTCACGCAGGCCTTGCGCATGGGCGCCGGCGAAGGCGGCGCTGTCGGGGGCGCGATAGGGCTGCTTGGTGCGCTGCGCGATGTCTCGCGGCAGGAGATCGCCGAACGCCTCGCGCAGGATATGCTTCTCGCGCAGGCCCTTGAGCTTGAGGCCCGGCGGGATGGCCGCCGCCTGCTCCACCACGCGGTGATCGAGGAAGGGGAAGCGCCCCTCGACGCCATGTGCCATGGCCATGCGGTCGCCCTGGCTGGAGAGGATGTAGCCGGGCAGGAGAAAACGCGTTTCCAGATATTGCGCCTGGTGCAGCGGATGCCAGCGCGCGAAATCCGCCGGCAGCGACGCCGCCATCTCTTCGCGAGCGTCGTAATCACCGATCTGCGCGCGCAGATCGGCCGAGAAGAACAGCTTCGCCGCCGCCGTCCCGCGCAGGCGCGGGCCGTGCGAGAACAGCGGATCCGCCGGATCGTCGGCACCCGCGCCGAAGAAGGCCGCGAGATATTCCGCGGATTGCTTCTGCAGGCCGGGCAGATAGGGATAGAGCCGCCGGAACAGCTGCGGGCGCAGTGTCGAGCCCGGCTGACGCGAGCAGAAGCGGCGCAGGCCCGCCTCCTTGAAGATGTCGTAACCGGCAAAGACCTCGTCAGCCCCCTCCCCGGTCAGCACCACCTTGAAACCCTCGTCGCGCACCAGCCGCGAGAGCAGGAAGAGCGGCGCGGGAGCAGTGCGGATCACCGGGCGTTCGGCATGCGAAAGCATCTCCGCGAAAGCCTGGGCGATCTCGCGATCACCGCAATTCACCGAAGCGTGACGCGTGCCCAGCGCTGCGACCATCGCCTGCTGCTCAGCGCTCTCGTCATGCTCGGGCGAATCGAAGGTCACCGAGAATGTATGCAGATCCGGCACTTCGCGTGCGGCCAGCGCGCTCGTCAGCGCCGAATCGAAGCCGCCGGAGAGATAGGCGCCCACGGGCACGTCGGCACGCAGCCGGATGCGCGTGGCATCGGTGAGCATCGCGGCGACGTCTTGCGCCACGCGGGTCGGATCGATATCGGCCCGCGCATCCGCGTGATCAGGGAAACTCAATTGCCAATAGGCGTGCTCGCGCATGCCCTGCGCATCGACGACGAGGCAGTGGCCGGGCGGCAACTCGCTCACGCCTGCAAAGGGTGTGCGCGGGGCGATCGGCGCCCAGAGCGTGAAGATCTGATCGAGCGCGATCGGATCGGGTTGCGGCGCGAAACCGGGCAGCGCGAACAGCGCCTTGACCTCGGAAGCGAAGGCGAAGACGCCGTCATGCAGCGTGTGATAGAGCGGACGAACGCCCATCCGGTCGCGGGCCAGCACCAGGCGCTGCGCGCGCGCATCCCACAGGGCGAAGGCGAAATCGCCGTTGAGCTTTTCGAGGCAGTCGAGCCCCATCTCGTCATAGAGCTGCAGCAGGACTTCCGTATCCGAGCCGGTCCGGAAACGGCGCCCGCGCGCTTCCAGCTCGGCGCGCAGTTCGACGAAATTGAAGATCTCGCCGTTGAAGCTGATGGTGAGCGCGTCATCCTCGCCGAAGGTCATCTCACCGAAGGTCATGGGCTGGGCGCCGTCAGCGAGACCGACGATCGAAAGACGGGTATGGGCAAGGC
>PXAW01000326.1 GCA_003567055.1 Hyphomicrobiales bacterium | reverse complement strand
GGATCGCACCATCGTGCCCGCCGCCACTCCCGTAAGATAGGGTCGCGCCCTGCCTGTTCCCATGGCATGCGTCGCCGCTGCGCTGGGGAACCGGGGCGCCGGCGGGTTTGGGTGCGGGTGACAGCCTGGGTGACAGCCGCAGGCGCCGGCTGCGCTGGCGCACGGGGATGGGGCGCTGCTCCTGCCGCGTCGCCTCGACGATATGGACACCGGCGAAAGGGGCCCGCAGGCGCAGCCCGCCCCGCTCCCAGAGGCCGGCGCTGCGCAGGAAGCGCGGCGAGGAGATCG
The DNA here is from genome assembly GCA_003567055.1 of Hyphomicrobiales bacterium. Lineage (GTDB taxonomy): Bacteria > Pseudomonadota > Alphaproteobacteria > Rhizobiales > Beijerinckiaceae > Saliniramus. Next base: position 3,271 of record PXAW01000326.1, on the reverse strand, counting down.
GCGGCACGTACAGAGCCTCGGTCCAGACCTGCGCATCGAAACCGTTGCGATGCAGCAGGCTGCCCAGTTGCGAAACCGAATAGGGGCGCCCCTGGCCGAAAGGCGTGGCGTCCACGCGCGCCCAGATGCCGCGCCGGTTGGGCACGATGATCGCGACGCGCCCGCCGGGGGCGAGGATGCGCCAGATCTCGTGCAGGAATTCGTCGGGATCGCCGACATTCTCCAGAAGATGCGCCACCAGCGCGCGCTCATAGACGCCGTCCACCGCCGGCAGGACCAGCGGCTCGACAAGACAGGCGAGATTCTTCTCGTCAGGCGGCCAGTGCGCGACGCCCTGGCGGGCGGGCATGAACAGGTTCACCCGCTCGCAACGCGCGATGGCCGGGCGCAGGTACGGGGCGGCATAGCCCAGCCCGACCATGCGGCAATCCTGTGCGCCGCGAATGAAATCGACCAGGGTGCGCGCCACGAAACGCTGCGCCACCTGCCCGAGCGGGGTCCGGTAGAATTGCTGCAGCGTGACGATATCGACGATCATGGCCGGCGCATGCCCTCGGTTGCCCGTAGCGGGTCCTGTCAACGAATGGCCAAAACACCGCGTCTGCGCAACCCGTATCGACATGCCGGGGCGCTTTCGCGCGCGCAGAGGCGCTGCCGGGCGAAGTGTCTTGTGGATAGGATTGCCAGCATGCTGCCCAAGCCGGCATGGCAGGCTAAGATCGGCGCAACGAGGGTCATCATGCAGCAATATCACGCGCTCCTGCGCCGCATTCTCGACGAGGGCCATGAGAAGGGTGACCGTACCGGCACGGGCACGCTCTCGGTCTTCGGCCATCAGATGCGCTTCGATCTGGCCGACGGATTTCCGCTGGTCACCACCAAGAAACTGCATCTGCGCTCGATCATCCATGAATTGCTGTGGTTCCTCGCGGGCGATACCAACATCGCCTATCTCAAGGAGAACCGCGTCTCGATCTGGGATGAATGGGCCGACGAAAACGGCGATCTCGGGCCGGTCTACGGCAAGCAATGGCGCTCCTGGCCCAATCCGAACGGGGCCAACGTCGATCAGATCAGCTGGCTGATCGACGAGATCCGCCGCAACCCCGATTCGCGCCGCCTCGTGGTCAGCGCCTGGAACCCGGCCGATCTCGACCGGATGGCGCTCGCGCCGTGTCATTGCCTGTTCCAGTTCTACGTGGCCGGCGGCAAACTCTCCTGCCAGCTCTACCAGCGCTCGGCGGACGTGTTTCTCGGCGTGCCGTTCAACATCGCCTCCTATGCGCTGCTCACCCATATGGTCGCGCAGGTGACGGGGCTGGAGCCCGGCGATTTCGTGCATTCCTTCGGCGACGCGCATCTCTATTCGAACCATCTCGAACAGGCCCGCGAACAGCTGTCGCGCGAACCGCGCCCGCTGCCGCGCCTGCGCCTCGATCCGGCGGTCGACGATATTTTCGGCTTCCGCTTCGAGGATATCGCCATCGAGGGCTATGATCCGCATCCGGCGATCCGCGCGCCGGTGGCGGTCTGAACCGGCGGGGCGGGAATGGCTGAGAAATCGCAAGGGCTGACGATCCGCCGCGCCCGTCCGGGCGAGGCCGGGCTCGTGCTGGGCTTCATCCGCGAACTCGCCGAATACGAGCGTCTGCTGCATGAGGTGCGCGCGAACGAGGCGGAGCTCGATGCGGCGTTGTTCTGCGACAGCCCCCGCGTCTTCTGCGACATCGCCTTTCTGGATGGCGAGCCGGTGGGATTCGCGCTGTATTTCTACAATTTCTCGACCTTTCTCGGGCGCCACGGTATCTGGCTCGAGGATCTGTACGTGCGCGAGAGCCTGCGCGGGCGCGGTATCGGCAAGGCGCTGCTCGCCGGGCTGGCGCGGCGATGCGTCGCGGAAGGGCTGGGGCGCCTCGAATGGTGGGTGCTCGACTGGAACGCTCCCGCCATCGCCACCTATCGGGCATTGGGGGCCCAGCCCATGGAGGAATGGACGGTGCAGCGGCTGACGGGGGAGGCGCTGGAGCGGCTCGCCGACAATGCGACCGGCATCGCGGGAAGGGGGCCGGCATGACGGCAGAGACCGGATTTCCACTCACCATCGTCGCGGCAATCGCCGATAACGGCGTGATCGGCGACGATAACCGCCTGATCTGGCGGCTCAAGAGCGATTTGCGCCGCTTCAAGGAGATCACCATCGGCAAGCCGATGATCATGGGGCGCAAGACCTTCGAATCCATCGGACGCCCGCTTCCCGGGCGTCGCACCATCGTGATGACCCGCGATCCGGGTTTTGCGGCGGACGGTATCGATGTCGCGCGCTCTTTCGACGCGGCATGCGCGCGCGCCGATGCGATTGCGCGAGAGACGGGGGCATCCGAAATCATCGTGGCGGGCGGAACGCAGATCTATGCACAGGCGCTGCCGGTGGCGCAAACGCTTCGGCTGACACGCGTTCACGCCACGCCTGATGGCGATGCGCACTTTCCTGACTTCGATTCGACACAATTTCGTATCATGCGTGACATCGGCCATCCTGCCGGCCCGGATGATGAATTCGCGTTCACTTTCATCGATATGGAACGACGCTGATCGCCCGGTTTCGGTTGACTTTGGGGGCGGAAGCCTCCACTTCCGATGCAGACGTGGTGCGCTTTTCCGCAACGATAACGGGCGAGCGGCGCGATGGTTTCCAAAATTACGCATTTGAAGAGGGAAGCGTAGGATGCCCTGGAATAATCAAGGCGGCGGCGGCGGGGGAGGCCCCTGGGGTCCCCGCGGCAGCGGCGGCGGCGGAGGAGGCCCCTGGGGTGGCGGTCCGCAAGGTGGTGGTGGTCCCGGACAGACTCCGCCGGATCTCGAAGAGATTCTGCGCAAAGGTCAGGATCGTCTGAAGAACATGGTGCCCGGTGGCGGCTCGATGGGTGGCAAGGGCATCGCCCTGATCCTCATCGGTGTCATCGTCGTCTGGCTGTTGACCGGCTTCTACACGGTCCGTCCCAACCAGGTCGGCCTCAATCTGATCTTCGGTCAGTATGTCGGCCAGACCGCGCCGGGTCTGAACTACAACCTGCCTTTCCCGATCGGCCAGGTGATCAAGCCCGACGTGACGCAGGTCAACCGCGTCGAGGTGGGCTATCGCTCGGCTGCGGACGGACAGCGCCCGCGTGAAGTGCTCGAAGAGAGCCTGATGCTCACGGGTGACGAGAACATCGTCGACATCGATTTCGACGTGCAGTGGCAGATCGATGCGGCCCGCGCCGAGCAGTTC
>PXAW01000026.1 GCA_003567055.1 Hyphomicrobiales bacterium | reverse complement strand
ATGGATGTCATCCTCTTGGAACGCGTTCCCAAGCTCGGCCAGATGGGCGAAGTGGTGAAGGTTCGCAACGGTTATGCCCGCAACTTCCTTCTGCCCCAGGGCAAGGCCCTGCGCGCCAGCAAGGCCAATCGCGAGCATTTCGAAACCCAGCGCGCCCAGCTCGAGGCCCGCAACCTCGAGCGCCGCAAGGAGGCCGAGGCCGTCGCCGAGAAGCTCGAAGGGCAGACCTTCGCCATCATCCGCCAGGCCGGTGAGACGGGCGTGCTCTACGGTTCGGTCGCGACCCGCGACATTGCCGAGATCGTCACCGAGAACGGCTTCAGCGTGGGCCGCAACCAGATCGAGCTGAACCAGGCGATCAAGAATCTCGGCCTGCACGCGGTCAAGGTGCAGCTGCACCCGGAAGTCGAGATCACCATCACCATGAACGTCGCCCGCTCGCTCGACGAAGCCGAGCGTCAGGCACGCGGCGAAGACGTCACCGCCCGCGAGGCCTTCGATCTTGACGAGCTCGGCCTCGAAGTCGGCGCGGCGCTCGAAGAGGACGTCGAGGAGGCCCGCCCCCGTGGCGAGGCTGCCGAAGGCGGCGAAGGTGAAGACGACGATCGGAACTGAGCGCTGCAACGCATCTGCGATGCTCGAAAGGAGGCCGGCGCCGAAGCGTCGGCCTTTTTCGTTGACGCAGCCCCCTCACCCGCGCGGATCGATCCGGGGGAAGAGGGCGAGGCCGACGAGGAAGCCGCCGATATGGGCCTGCCAGGCAACGCTGCCCTCGGTGATGCCGAGCGGCCCGGCGCCGACGCCGAAGAGAAAATTCAGCGCGAACCAGATCCCGAAGAAAACCATCGTGCGCTGGTTGCGCAGCATTTCCGACAGGGTCTCGCGTGGGCGCAGATGCGCGTGTGCGTCGATCAACCCGCCGCCATGGGCCGTGCGTGCGAAGACGAACCAGGCAGCTGCCCCCATCATGCCGGACACGACGGCGGACGCGCCGACCATCGGCGTGAAATCATGCATATGCGTGAGCCAGTGCGCGAGCGTTCCACCCAGCGCCGTCAGCACGCAGAGCAGCAGAAAACGCGCCTCGCCGAGCCGCCGCGCCACAGGTGTGCCGAAGGCTGCGAGCCAGAACACATTGAGCAGGACATGCGACCAGGAGCCGTGCAGGAGCGCATAGCTCAGCGGACCGAAGATCGAATTGGGCGCCTCGAACAACGCCATGCGCATCAGCCCGGCCACGCGCGGATCGAGCCCGCCTCCCGCCGTCAGCCGCTCGAAGATCACCTCTTCCGCCGCCGGATTGATCCAGAGCGTCCAGCTTCCCGGCACGAAGCCGTAGCGGAACACCATCTCGATCTCGAATCGCGCGCCGCTCACCGACAGAACGAGATGAATCCCGATCAGCACGGCACAGATCACGATGATGATGCGCGGCAGATGAAACAGCGGTTCGCGCGGCGGCGGCGGGGGCGGGGACAGATGATGAGGCTGCATGCGGACTCGGAACGCGGGGACGGACCATGACGGAGAAACCGGCGGGGCGGATCTCGGCCTGTGAAAACAGAACGGGGAGGGTCGATGCCCTCCCCGTCCTTCAGGATATCGTGCCCGGCACGTGATTTTGCAATCCGTATGCCGCAACACAGGTCCCCTGCGGGGCGAAACGCCCCCACCTCCCGTCCCGGAAGGTCGACAGACACGCCGTGACAAGCGTTATTTACCTAACGTCAACCACCCTAAACCGCGTGAGCGGATTGGCAATGTCAACGTTTCGTTAACCTTAACGAATGGTTTCCAGAACGCAACCCATGCGTTCAGGCATATTTTTCGCTAACCATATCCGGCACAGCTTCAAACCGGGCTTCCCAGCGGTGATCCGGTGGATGACTGGTTCAAAAACACACAATCTCGCCCCGATCGGCGGGACGGAGAGGCCGTTATGAAACACGCCGCAACCCGGATGCTCTTTTCCTACTGGGACTCGCTGCGCGGGGAGCGCGCCGCGCCGGAACGCGGCGAGGTCGAGCCGGGCGAAATCCGTCATATCCTGGCCGACACCTTCATCCTCGAGATCGAGGACGATGTCTGCCGCTTCCGCCTCGCCGGAACGCGCATCTGCGCGCTGTTCGGGCGCGAGCTCAAGAGCTCTCCCTTCACCGCCCTGTGGGATCCCGCGACACCGGATGACGGCAACCGCCAGATCGAGATCGTCACCAGCGAGACCGCCGGGATCGTCTCCGGCCTCGTCGGCCACACGGCCCGCGGCGACACCCTCGACATGGAGCTGATCCTTTTGCCGCTGCGCCATCGCGGACGCACGCAGGCACGCGTGCTGGGGGCGCTCTCCCCGGCGCTGATCCCGCACTGGATCGGCTTCGACAATCTCAGCCATCTGAGCCTGAACTCGATGCGCGTGATCTGGCCGATCGGACGCACGGAAACCCGCGAATTCGCCCGCGACGATGATCCGGTCGAGCGCCGCCGGCGCTTCGTGGTGCATCAGGGCGGGCGCGGCTGAGTGGCAGGGCGAAATATTCTCAACATTTTTTGGTTGTGACCGACCGTTCTAAGGCACCGTTAACCCACACGCCGTATCTTCGTCTGGCATGAAGATCCACTTTGCGGGGTGAGCGGGAATCATGGGTGCGGCAGAAGCGAGAGCAGACACGGAAAAGGCGGTTCCGGCATACCGCTCCGACCGGCGTCGTTTCGCGCGTGTGAAGGTTTCCCTGCTCGGACGCTACATGCTTTCGAACCGTCAGGAATATCCTTGTCAGAGCGCTGATTTTTCACCCGGCGGCGTCGCCCTTGTCGCCCCGGTCATCGGCGCGATCGGTGAACGGGTGGTCTGCTATTTCGAGCATATCGGCCGTATCGAAGGCCAGGTCGTGCGCCACACCGATACGGGCTTTGCCATCACCATCAATGCCACGCCACGCAAGCGCGACAAACTCGCCTCGCAGCTGACATGGCTCGCCAACCGGCACGAGCTCGGCCTGCCCGAGGATCGCCGCCATGAGCGCATCGTCCCGATCCACAAGGATGTGACGCTGCGGCTCGATGAGGGCTTCGACGTCCAGGGCAGGCTCATCGACGTGTCGCTTTCCGGTGCCGGTATCGCGCTCGATGTGCGCCCGGCCATCGGGCTCGGTGTCGTGGTCGGAAGCACGCCTGCGCGCGTGGTCCGCCATTTCCCCGACGGGATCGCCGTACAGTTCAACCTCCCGATCGGTGCCGACAGGTTCGACGAGAACATCATCCTGTAAACACGCCTGCCCCGCATGCACGAATCGCACGAGGTGGCGACAGGCCGGTGCCAGAGGCGGCTTTCGGGCCCGTCTCCGCACCAGTTGAAGCCGTCGCGGTCACGATTTTGCCACCCGCCCCTGCGTTCAGATGTTTTCCCGCTGCCATAATCCTCATATAGGCAGAGGGATCTCGATCGCCCGGGGTAGAATCGCTTGCTCAGAACCTCCGACATTCTCGTGCGGCTTGCCGCCTCGGCAACAGGCGACCGCGTCACCCTGTTCGAGATCGTGGCGCGGATTCGCGCGCGCGCCTTCGGTGTGCTGCTGATCCTGTTTGCGGCTCCCAATGCCCTGCCGATGCCGCCGGGCTTCTCGACATTCTCCGCGATCTTCATTCTCCTGGTGGCTGTCCAGCTCGCCATCGGGCGCACGGCCCTGTGGATGCCGCGGCGGCTCGGCTACAAATCGGTACCAAGGCGGCATCTCGACCGGGTGATCGCCTGGATCGTGCCGAAGCTGCAGCGGGTCGAGCGCTGGAGCAAGCCGCGCTTCATCAAGTTCACCCGCCAGAACGCACGCCGGCCGCTGGGGGTTCTGATCGTGATCCTGGCGCTGATCATGGCTTTGCCGATCCCGATCATCGGCAATACGCCGCCCGCGATCGCGATCACGCTGATCGGCTTCGGCATGCTGGAGCGTGACGGGGTCTGGGTCGGTGCGGGGGTGGCGATCGCAATCATCGACATCGCCATCATCGTCGCACTGGGCTTCGGCTTCGCCACGATCGGAATGGCGATCTACGATTACCTGCCGCTCCCCTTCTGATCCGCCTTCGCGATGGCGCGCGGGCCTCACGCCGCCGTGACGCGACGCCCCGGCAGGCGGCGGGGACTGGTTCCGAGCAGGCGATCGACATCGTCGGCACAGATCGGGCGCGAGAACAGGAAACCCTGCATTTCATGGCATCCCAGCGCCATCAGGAACCGGTGCTGCTCGGGCGTCTCCACCCCCTCCGCCGTCACCGTGAGGCCGAGCGCCCGGCCGAGATGCACGATGGAATGGACCAGAATGGCCGACTCGCCCATTTCATCGAGGCTTTCGAGAAAGGACTGGTCGATCTTGATCTTGTCAAAGGCGAACCGGCGCAGATAGATCAGCGATGAATACCCAGTACCGAAATCGTCCAGGGCGAGCGGGAAACCGTAGTCACGCAGCCGCGCCATCACCGTCTCGGCTGCATCGGCATCCTCCACGACCACCCCCTCGGTGAGTTCGAGCTCGAGCCGCGCGGGATCGAAACCGGCCTCCTCGACCACGCTGATCACGCCTTCGACGAAATTGCGCTGGCGGAACTGGATGGGCGAGACGTTCACCGCGATGCGCACGCCGGGCCAGCGCTTGCCGTCCTCGCAGACACGGCGCACGACCCATTCGCCCAACGGAATCACCAGCCCGCTCTGTTCCGCGAGGGGGACGAATTTCGCAGGTGAAATCATGCCCTTGGTCGGGTGGGGCCAGCGCACCAGCGCCTCCAGGGAAACAACGTTACGGCCGTCGGCGGAGAAGATGGGCTGGTAGTGAATGGTGAGTTCGTTCTCCGCGATGGCGCGGCGCAGATCGTCGGCGACGAGCTTGCGCATCTGCAATGCATCATCCATCTCGCGGTGGAAGAAAGCGCTGCGGTTGCGTCCCTCGCTCTTGGCCTCGTAGAGCGCCGTATCCGCCATGCGCATCAGCGTCTCGCGATCACATGAATCGCGCGGCGCGAGCGCGATGCCGATCGATACGCCGACATTCACGCGGTTGCCCGCGATCGTGAAGGCCTCCGAAAGCGCGTGCAGGATCCGCGCCGCGAGCGAGCGCGCATCCTCGTCGCAACCGACTCCGTTCTGCAGGACGGCGAATTCGTCGCCGCCGAAGCGCGCGAGCGTATCGCCAGGTTCCAACAATCCCTGCAAGCGCTGCGCCACCTGAAGGATCAGCGCGTCGCCGGCCTGGTGTCCGTGGGCGTCATTGACCTCCTTGAACCGGTCGAGATCGAGGAACATCAGCGCGAAGCCCTCCTCCTGCTCGCCGGCGCGTATCTGATCGTCGAGCCGCTGAAGGGCGATGTCGAGCGTCTGGCCGAAGAGCAGCCGGTTGGGCAGACCCGAAAGCGGATCCTGACCCGCGAGCGACTCGGCCCGCGCATGCGATTCGGCCAGATTGCGCGCGACGCGCCGCGTATTGGTCACGACCAGCACGAAGAGCAATGCCGTGACCGCGAGCGGCGGTATGGCGGCATAGCCGATGCGCTGTGCCAGCTTGTCACCCGGTCGCTCCGGTTCCCAGACGATGCCCAGGCTCTCACCGGTGGCGATGTCTTCGAGCCGGATGGCCGCCAGCTCCTCGGGCAGACTTGCGAGCGCCTCGCGTTCGATGCGCAGATCGCGCAGCTGCGGCATGCCCGGGCCGGCCAGTACGGCATCGATGCTGCGCATATCAAGCCCGATCAGATAGCGCTCATCGGCAAGCCGTGCGAAACCGAGATAGACCACTTTTCCGTCGACCAGACGGAAACTGCTGCCCGTATCTGCATTGGCCGCATCCGGACCGAACATGGAGCTGACCGCGAGGGCCGCATCGACACCCGCATCGCGCCCGGCGCCGGCGAATATCCGCCGGTCGATCCAGGAGACGCCACCACCCTCGATCGTGACGATCCCGCCGATGGTCACATGTGGCGCAAGCTGCATGAACAGCTTCTCGCGCTCGCCGTGAGTGCCGCCACCAGCACCCTGTTTCTGCGTGATCGCAAAGACCCGGCGGGCGCGCTCATCGGCCTGAGCGGTGAGACCATCATAGATCTGCTGGGTCTCAAGGAGCCGCGCATCCTCGTTCGCGGCACGGCTGATGGTGAGTACCACGCCGATGCCGAAGGCCACGGTCCCCATGATCAGAATGGCGGCCCACCAGAACATGCGGGCCATCAAGGCTGAGGAATTGGTGGCTGGCTGGAAGGCTTTTTGTGACATGATGCCCGTCGTTTCGAACCCTGGGCAAAAGGCTATGGGGAAATTCCTTAGAAACCTTTACTTGTGTTTATCGGAAGCGACCAACCACGCAGAATCCGGTGCGTCCTCACCCTCCACGAAAGACACAACGCCCTTCGTGCAAGGCTGCCCGCCCGGATGCCACCTCAGCCAGAGCTTGTGGATAAATCCGATGCTCCTCAACCAGAACGCGTGCCGCCAGCTTCGCCGGGTCGTCATCAGGATGCACCGGCACGCAAGCCTGGGCGATGATCGGGCCGGCATCGAGTTCGGGGACGACGAAATGCACGGTGCAACCATGCACGCGCACACCCGCCTCGAGGGCCTGCTCATGCGTGCGGGTTCCGCGAAACAGCGGCAGCAGCGAGGGGTGGATGTTGATCATCCGCCCTTCCCAGCGGCGCACGAACCAGGGCGTCAGGACGCGCATGAAACCGGCGAGGCAGACGAGCCCAATACCCGCTTCCACCAGCGCCGCATCCATCGCCTGCTCGAAACTCTCCCGATCAGGAAATGCCTTGTGATCGAGCGCGCAGGTCGCGATACCCGCCTCGCGCGCCCGTTCCAGACCGGCGGCATCGGGGCGGTTCGACAGGACGAGGGCGATCTGCGCCGGGTAATCGCGCGCGCGCGCCGCCTCCAGCAGCGAGAGCATGTTCGAGCCGCGCCCGGAAATCAGGATTGCGGTGCGTTTGCCGGCGCTCATGCGCCGCCTCTTGCCGCATCACCAGCGCCGAGACGCCCCTCGAAGACCACCCGCGCGGCGGAGCCCGCATCGCCCGCCTGCGGCACGATCGTGCCGAGCGTCACCGGAGCCTCACCCGCTTCGCTCAGGGCTGCGAGCGCCGTCGTCGCGGCATCTGCGGCGACGACGACGATCATGCCGATCCCGCAATTGAAGGTGCGCAGCATCTCCGCTTCCGCGACGCCGCCGGCCCCGGCCAGCCAGCCGAAGACCGGTGGCACGGCGATGGCGTCGAGATCGATGCGCGCGGCGCAGCCCGCCGGCAGGACGCGGGGAATGTTCTCGGGAAAGCCGCCGCCGGTGATATGCGCGAGCGCCTTGACCGGCAGGCCGGCTTTCAGGCAGGCCAGCAGCGGCTTCACATAGATGCGCGTCGGCGTCAGCAGGGCCTCACCGAGCGTCGTCTGCGGCGCGAACGGCGCGGGCGCGTCGAAACCGAGCCCGGCTCTCTCGACGATGCGGCGCACCAGCGAGAACCCGTTGGAATGCACGCCCGAGGAAGCCAGCCCGATGATCACGTCGCCCGGTGCGATATCGTCGCGCGGCAACAGCGCGCCACGCTCCGCCGCGCCGACGGCGAAGCCCGCGAGGTCGTAATCATCGCCGCTATACAGCCCCGGCATCTCCGCCGTCTCACCGCCGATCAGCGCGCAGCCGGCATCGCGGCAACCCTGCGCGATCCCCTTGACGATCGCCGCGCCCGTGGCCGGATCGAGCTTGCCGGTGGCATAATAATCGAGAAAAAACAAAGGCTCGGCGCCCTGCACCACGAGATCGTTGACGCACATGGCGACGAGATCGATGCCCACCGTATCGTGGATTCCCGTCTCGATGGCGATCTTGACCTTAGTGCCGACCCCGTCATTCGCCGCGACGAGGATCGGATCGGTGAAGCCGGCCGCCTTGAGATCGAACAGGCCGCCGAAACCGCCGATCTCGCCATCGGCACCGGGGCGCCGGGTGGCACGGACCAGCGGCTTGATCGCATCGACCATGGCATTGCCCGCATCGATATCGACGCCGGCATCGGCGTAGGTCAGTCCCTGTTGCGGTGACTCGGGCGGTGACTCGGGCGGTCTCTGGGTCATGATGCGACTCCCATGCATCATTGCGTCAGGCGCACAGCCGCCGACGCGATAAACGATGCCGGGAGTTAAAGCCCCTCACGCCTACAGGCAAGCATTCCTTGCACGCGGCGCGCCGCATTGCCGGGTTTTCCCGCTTTACCGCTGATATGCGCGACTTGCACGCGTCGCATCCGGCGCCCGTTCAGGTGAAGACCACCGCATTGCCACTGTAAGCGCCGCTGCGCAAGAGCCCGACGATCTGCTCCGCGACCGCGCTGCGGCTGACGAAACCGTTGCGCCATTCCCCCGGATCCGCACGCAGCCGCGCCGACGGGCAGGAGACGGCCCGGGTGAGAAAGCCGGGCCGCAGGATCGTCCAGTGCGTATCGCTGGCGCGAATCAGGCTCTCCTGCCGCTCCTTGTCGGCGGCCACCCGGCCCATCACCGTCTCGAACAGTACCCGCTCGGGCAGCGCCAGCGCCCGGCGGCTGTCGCCGACACCGTAGCCGGTCACCGCCACGAGGCGCGGCGTGCCGGCATGCGCCATCGCCTGAAGCATCACCCGCGTCGCCTGCGAGAACAGCGAGACCGGCGCGAGCAGGGTCGCGGGATCGGCACGGATACCGAGGCTCTGCACCACCGCGTCGCACCCCTCGAGCGCGCGCGTCATGTCATGAAAATCGAGCGCGTCCCCGGCTACGGCCTCGAACGCATGATGACGAAACGCGCGGTCTTCGATGCCGCGCGCAAAGCCCCGCACCCGGTAACCGGCCTTCAGCGCCGCCGCGCAGGTCTCGCGACCGATCCCGCGCGACGCGCCGATGACCAGTATCCGCGCGCCCGGCGCAAGCCCGTCTTCTTCCGCCATGACATCCTCCCGGAGCGGCTGAACCGTGCGGGCCGCTTTCCGCGCTCATCCTTCATGGTGGGGCGCGGGAAGGCTCCGGCAAGAGCACGCGGCTCAGGCGCTGACCCTCGACGCGCGCGCCCCCGCATCGAGGGCCTCCGGCGGGACGGCCTTCGAATACAGGAAGCCCTGCCCGAGATCGCATCCCATCTGCCCGAGAAGCCTGGCATCCTCCGGCGTCTCGATGCCTTCCGCGACGATTTCGAGACCGAGCTTGCGGCTGAGCGCGAGCACACCGCCGACCACGGTCTGCTTGCGCGGAGAATCGGCAATGCCCTGGATGAGCGAACGATCGAGCTTGATCTGATCGAAGCAATCGCGGGCGAGATAATTCATCGCGGTAAAACCGGCACCGAAATCGTCGAGGGCGATGCGCACGCCCAGCGCCTTGAGAGCGTCGAGCACGGCGGCGGTGCTGTCGAAATTCTTGATCAGCAGGCTCTCGGTGATCTCCAGCGTCAGCCGGTGCGGCGCGAGGCCGGTCCGCCCGAGAATCGCTGCGACCTGGGCGGGCAGACTCGCAAAGCGCAGCTGCGCCACGGAGAGGTTGACCGCGACACCGACATTCTCCGGAAGCGCGATATGCGCGTCATGACAGGCCTGTTCGAGAATATGCAGCCCGAGCGCACCGATCTGGCCCGAGCTCTCGGCGACGGGAATGAACTCTCCCGGCGAGATCCAGCCCAGTTCCGGATGCCGCCAGCGCGCCAGTGCCTCGACATGAGCAAGGCGCCCGTCGGCGAGATCGACCTGGGTCTGGTAATGCGGCTGGATCTGCCCCTGCCGAACCGCGTCAGGCAATTCACGCTCGATGCGGTTGCGACGCATGGAGCGCTCACGCAGATCCGGCTCGAAGGCGTGCACGCCGCCACGCCCGTTCTGCTTGGCTTCCGACAGGGCGAGATCGGCATCGAGCCAGACCGTTTCCGGCGCATCCGGCGGGATCATCGCCACGCCCACGCTGGCATCGATGGTGACGCGCCCCTCGCGCAGATCGAAGGGTTCGGCGATGGCGCTGCGGATCTCGAGCGCGAGTTCTGTAGCGGCATCGAGATCACCGATCTGCGGGACCAGCGCCACGAATTCGTCACCACCGAGCCGTGAGAAGACATGCTCTTCCGAGGCCGCGCCCAGGATCGGACGCACCCGCCGCACCACGTCGCGCAATAGCGCATCCCCCGCCGCATGGCCGAGCGTGTCATTGACGCTCTTGAAGCGATCGAGATCGATCACGAACACGGCGGCACTCTCGCGGCGCCGGTGCCTGTCGCGGGCAATCTCGCGGATCAGGGTCTCGAAATACATCCGGTTGGGCAGGCCCGTCAGCGGGTCGTGATTGGCCAGATGGGAGACCTGTTCGAGATTGGCGCGCGCCCGCTGCTCGGCGCGCAGGAGGGAGCGGTTCTGCTGGAAGACGATCAGAAGCTGCGTGCCGCCGACGAGAACCAGCGCGATCAGCGCCCAGCGCAGGATGCTCTCATGGCTCTCGATCTGGTCGCGCAAGGCGCCTACTTCCCTGATGCTCGACGTGAAGGCCTGCGCCGTCAGCGCGTTGACGGAGGGGCGCATCCCGTCGAGGATCGGCAATGCTGCTCCGATCGGGCGATAGGCGGTGCGTGGCTGATTGATCCGGATCTGATCCAGTTGCGTGTCGAGCGCCTCGAAAGCATCACGTACGATCCGGGCATCGGGGAGAAGATCGGGCCGCCGGCGCAGCATCTCGGCGAAATCGCCACGCTGCCAGATCGCGATGCGCCCGCGCAGGATTTCCCGGTAGAGCAACCCCTGTTCGAGGTAATGCACCTCGCTCGTCAGGCTGAACAGGACGAGATTGCGCTCCATCTCGGAGAATTCGAATCGCCCGTTGGTCGCCGACCAGGCCACATCCCGGTAGGTCAGTTCCGACAATTCACGCTTCTTCATCTCGATCTGCACCAGCGCGGCGGCGACGATCACCGCGAGGATGAAGTGGAAGATGCAGGCGAGGTAGTAATATTTGCGACCGGGCAAGGCTCGTGCCCCTCACTCGGCAGCGACCGGCAATTGCCGGATGCGCGAGACCTGCCAGACGGAACGCGCGTAATACACACGATCCCGCAGGCGCGGATCAAAATCATACGGATAGACCACGAAGGCGGGGCCCATATCTGCGATGGGCATGTATTCGCCATCCTTGCGCAGGGCGAGGATGACGTCGAAATCGCGCATGTCCGCGGACGGGATCTGGCTCGAATAGTCGTTGAGCGCATGGACGATAATCGCGGAATCACCGAATCCGACGGCGTCGACGAGATCGCGCAGGAGCGGCCCCTCATAGCTGACGGGATCATCATCCCAGGGCGTATTCGTGCGCACCTCGAAGCGTCCGACGGCTTCCAACGCCTCACGATCAAGCACTGCCACGACCTCGCCCTGCGCATCGACGAAGGTGACGCTCCGGCCCGGTTGCGCGGATGCAGGCCCGCCGAGCAGGGGCATCACGAGTAGGCCGGTGACGAGTAGGCCGGTGACGAAAAGACCGGCAACCCGGGCGATCGATGCCGATCGAAATGCGGCGATCCTTGCGGCAACAATGGTGAACGAAGGCGGCATGCCGTTACTCCCGGCCTGGGCAGATGTCGTGCGCATGCCGTTACGTAACGCTTGGGAATTAAAATATCATTGCAGGAAAGCACGCTTCTCGCTTGCTTCTTGCTGATTACCTTGCGGCATCACTGATGCAATACTTTGTTCACGCTAGTTTCATCTGATAATGTCAATTTCCGACATCATGCCGCAAGACGAGACCGATAGGCGATGGCGCGCGCAATACCCTCCTCCACATGACCGAGCGCCATGTCGAGCGCGGCATCGTCGATCAGATGCAGCGTCATCTCACGGGCTTCCTCGCGTGCGGCTTCGGATTCGTAGCGGCGCAGCAGGGCGAGCAGCTTGCCGGCCTCGTCGGCGGGCAGACGCGTACAGGCCGAAAGCACCCGTTCGATCATCCGGCGCGAGAGCTGAGGCCCTGCGGCAGTGCCGTCGCGCGCCGGTTCACGAAGCGCCGAGAGCGCCGCCTCGAAGGCCGGCTGCAGGGCCTGCGGCATGCCTGCCCTGCGATAGAGCGCCGGGAAACCGGCACCGCGGCGATCCTGGATGAGCCCGGCGACGCGCGCGAGGGGCAGATCGGCGAGCTCGGAGAATGCGGCCTCGGCGAAGGCCAGCCCGTGCGAGAGCACCGCTCGCAGGATCAGGGCCGGGGTGAGCTGGCCCGTTTCGCGCAGATGCGCCACGAGCCCCTGCACATCGGCGCTGTCGACGCCGCCCGAAAGCGCGATCGTCGTCTTCTCCCGCGCCTCGCGGACGACCCGCTCCGTGCGCTCGGGATTCATCCAGCCGCGTTCGAGCACGAAGAGTTTCAGCGTATCGGCCACGGCAACGGCGATGGATTGCCGGATTTCCAGCGGCAGATCGCGCCGCGCGAGCATGGCTTCGCGCAGATCCGCCACATCGCCGTGACGCGCCAGCATGCGTGCCAGCGCCGAATGGGGGATCTCGGCGCCGGGATTGCCGACGAGCTCGATCAGCGCATCCGCAGAGGCGATCTCCGCCAGCGCGGCACAGACCGGCGGCGTGACCTGCACGCGCAGGGCGATCGCGATCTGGGCGAAGCTGTCGCCGAGCGCGGCACAATCGACGAGATCCTCCGTCGACAGAAGCGGCGAACGCGCCAGCACCAGAGCGGCGATATCGGGCTGGTCATTGGCGAGCGCGACGATGATATGGCGCGGCGCGTCCGGCGCATTCGCAAGCGCCTCCGCGAGCGCCCGGCGCACCAGCGGCGCCGGATCGTCGAGCATGGCGGTGAGCGCCGTCTCCGCTTCCCAGTGATCCTCCTGCGAGAGCTCCGAATAAAGGAAAGTGCGTGCCAGCGCGCTGACGGCATCGGCGCGCTGGCCGGGCGGCGCGGTACGGGCCCAGAGCAGGAAACGGCGTACAATCATCAGCTTCCCCTCCGGGACGTGAAGGCCTGCAGGTCGAGCGGGTTCCGGGAACCGGTCAAGTGCGACGGATCGGGGCGTTGCGGCGGCAGCGGAATGCCGGGAGCCGGCTCGCCGCCACCCGTCATCGCCCCGGCGGATGCGCGCGTATCACCCCGCGAAACCCGCTCGCCATAGGGAAAGAACAGCGGTGCACGGGTGTCGCTGCGCGCGGGCATGCCGTCCCCTCCGGTCGAAGGCGGTTCGCCACGTCCGCCGGATCTCCCCTCCCCGGCCCAGAGCCCGCTCACGGCCTCGGATACGCCGGCGGGACGGGTTCCGGAGCCGAACAGGCCATGAAAGGCCGGGCCGGTCATGTCCTGGAACGGCAATCGCGGCTGCCCGCCCGCATCGCCGTCGGCGGGAGCCGCCGCATAGGCGGCGGGGGTCTCGGCCCGCGCGCTGCGCGCGATATTCTCGTGCTGCGCCGCGAGCGCATGATAGACCGCGCCCGCCCCGCGCGGATTGCCCGAGCCATCGTAGAAGATGCCGGGATTGGCGCGCGCCGCTTCGGGGAACATCGCCGCCGCATTGCGTCCCGGGTCGCGCTGCGCCGTATCGATCAGCGTCGCGGCGGAGCCGGCGCCGAGGAAATGCGCGATATAGAGATCGGCGGGGCGCGGCTCCCGCCCGAGGCTGCGCGCGAGCTGCGCCTGGTTGGAATCGGTCAGCGCGCCGGCGAGTTTGGAAGCGATGGCGGGATCTTCGCGCAGGGAGAGTATGGCGTTGCGCTGGCCCGGATCGGCCACGGCATAACGCCCGTCCGCCCGGCGCGTGATCGCCTGCGCCTCGGCATCGAGCCCGAATCGCGCGCCCTCGTTATGGACCATGCCGAGCCAGGTCTGCTCAATGAACTGGAACAGACCCGTCGCCGAGGATGTCGGAGCGCGCGCACGCGGATCGAGCGCCGATTCGCGCTCCGCCGTGCGCAGCAGATAGTCGAAATCCGCGCCCGTTTCCGCCGCGCCACGCCGAATCGCCTCGACCACCCCGTCTCCGGGGCTGGTCGCGGGGGCGGCAGGGCTGGTAAACAGGAACATCGCCATGCTGACACTCGATGAAGCGGGTCCCGTCACGACGCCGTCGTCGCGAACGCTGCTTCACCGGTCAGAGTGGACGATTTATGGTAAAGGAAACCCTAAGATCGCCCGCAGAAAGCGGAGCAACGGCAAAAAATAACAATCAGGAGTTACGCCCATGACCGATCCGGCCGCCGCCAATCCGCCCCCGGGCCCCAGCCCGCGCGGAGGCATGTATTTCGAGGATTTCACCGTCGGGGAAACCATCGCCCACCGCCTGACGCGCACCGTCACGCAGATGGACAACATGCTGTTCTCCAATATGACGCTGAACCCACAACCCCTTCATATCGATGCACATTTCTGCGCCACCGAGACGGAATGGGGCCAGCCGCTGATGAACTCGCTGTTCACGCTGGGCCTGATGATCGGAATTTCGGTGAACGACACGACCAACGGCACCACCATCGCCAATCTCGGCATGAGCGACGTGAAATTCCCCGCCCCGCTCTTCGAGGGCGATACCATCAATTGCACGACCGAGATCGCCGCCAAGCGCGAATCCCGCTCACGCCCGAATGCCGGCATCGTCGATTTAATCCACCGCGCCTACAAGCAGGACGGCACCCTCGTCGCCGAGTGCCGCCGCCAGGCCTTCATGCGCAAGCGGGAGGCGTGAGGCGATGCGCTCCTATCTGTTCGTACCGGGTGACAGCGCCCGCAAGATGGAGAAGGGGCTCGGCAGCGGTGCCGACGCCCTGATCATCGATCTGGAAGATTCCGTCGCCCCCTCGGCCAAGGAGAACGCCCGGCAGGTGACGGCGGGTTTCCTGCGCGAAGCCGGCAAGGCGGAAAGCCGCCCGCGCCTGTTCGTGCGCGTCAACGATCTCGCATCGGGCCACACGGCCGCCGATCTCGATGCGGTGATGGAATTATGCCCGGACGGCATCGTCCAGCCCAAGGCCTGCGGCGGCAGCGACGTCGCCCATCTCGCCGCGATGATCGCGGTGCGCGAGGCGGAATTCGGGCTTGAAGACGGCATGACGAAGATCATGGCGATCGCCACCGAGACCGCGCGCAGCATCTTCGCGCTGGGCAGCTTTCGCGGCGCCAGCCATCGCCTGATCGGGATCGCCTGGGGCGGCGAGGATCTCTCCGCCGATCTGGGCTCCGAGAGCAACCGCGACGCGAACGGGCATTATACCGACCCCT
>PXAW01000608.1 GCA_003567055.1 Hyphomicrobiales bacterium | reverse complement strand
GGAGAGGTTCATGGTGACGAGATCCCGGTTTCAGGCATGGCGACAGCTTTGCCGGCGCCTCAACGCTTCAGATTGACCAGCACTTCGAGCAGATCCGAGCCGGTCTGGAAGACCTTGGAATTGGCCTGATAGCCGCGCTGGGCCTCGATCATGTTGGTAAGTTCGTCTGCGAGATCGACATTGGACTGCTCGACCGCACCGGTGACCATGGTGCCCATGCCCCCCTCGCCGGGGAACCCCATGGTGACATCGCCGGAATCGATGCCTATCGAGAAGACGTTGCCCGCCGTGGCGATCAGATTGTCGGGGCTGCGCACATCCGCGAGCGGAACACGGTGGGTGGCGCGCCGGTCGCCGTTCTCGAACACCGCATAGAGCGTGCCGTCGGAGGAGAATTCGACTCCGCGCACGGCGCTCGGCGCATTGCCGTTCACATCGGCGCGCATGACTGTGTAATCGGCGGCGACCTGGGTCATGGAGGCGTGGCTGAAGGTGATTTCGGGCCTCAGGTTGGGCGCCTCCGGTAGTGTGATCTCGAAATCTTCCGGTGTAATGCCGCCGGTCAGAGGATCAAAGGTCATCGTGCCAGCCGCCGTCGGCCCGTAGACAGTATCCGTCGCCGTAACACCCCATTGATTAGGAGCAATTTTGACGAAATCGAAATCGACCTTCACCGGATTGCCGAGATAATCATAGACCAGCAGCGATGACTGGAAGGTGTCACCCACTTCTGCGCCCGAGGGCAGATTGGCCGCGAAGGCACCTTCCGTCGACGGCGTCGCTTCGAGCGCATTCTGGCTGATATTGACGGGCTCCAGCCCGGCCATGGAGTTGACCACGACATTGGGATCGCCATCGGCCAGCGGATAGCCCATCAGCTGGAAGCCGCCGGCATTGATCAGGTTGCCCTCGCCATCGGGGACGAAGGAGCCGGCGCGGGTCAGGAACGGGGTGCCCCCCGCATCGGAGACGACGAAGAAGCCGTTGCCGTTGACCGCGAGATCGGTGGTCGAGGTGGTGTATTGCATCGCGCCCTGCTGGGTCACGTGCTGGCGGATATGCGTCTCGACGCCGCCGGAATTGTAGGTTCCCGACTGGTTGTTCAGGATGAAGGAGGAAAACTGCGTGGAAGAGCGCTTGTAACCGGTGGTGTTCACATTGGCCATGTTGTCGGCCACCACGCCGATCCGGTTGGCCTGGGCGGCCATGCCGGATACGCCGGTCCTCATCGTACCGTAAATGCTCATCGCGAAACTCCCTGCGGTCTGCGAACCCCGTGCGCTGCGCCCCGCTTCCGGCGGGGCCGCATGATGCGATCCATGACAGTTCAACAGAGGAGCCTTGCGTGTGGCTGTATTCGTAACAGAAGGTGAGATTCAATTCGTGACAATTTGAATGAATTTCAAATAAAACACCGCCCGTCATCATGACGGGCGGTGCAAAAACAGCATAAATCTGCAACAAGAACGGTCAGAGACCGCTCTTCGTCACGAATTTCGTATTCAGATACGCTTCGATCGCCTCGAGCCCGCCTTCGGAACCGTAGCCGGAATCCTTGATGCCGCCGAAGGGCGTCTCGGGCAGGGCGATGCCGTGATGGTTGATCGAGATCATGCCGCTCTCCACCCGCTCGGCCAGCGCCCGGGCCGTGGCCCCGGATTCCGTATAGGCATAGGCGGCGAGCCCGTAAGGCAGACGGTTGGCTTCCACGAAAGCCTCTTCGTCGTCGGAGAATTTCTGGATCGCGGCGATCGGCCCGAAGGGCTCCTCGTTCATGATCTTGGAATCCATCGGCAGATTGGTGAAGACCGTCGGCTCGAAGAAATAGCCGCGATTGCCGATCCGCTTGCCGCCGGTGCGCAGTTCCGCGCCCTTGGCCTCGGCATCGGCGACGAAGGATTCCATCGCGTCGATCCGGCGCGAATGCGCCAGCGGCCCCATGGTGGTCTTCGGGTCGTGGCCGTCGCCGACATTGAGATTCTTCGAGATCGTGACGAATTCGTCGACGAACTTGTCGAACACGCTCTCATGCACGAGGAAGCGCGTCGGCGAGACGCAGACCTGGCCGGCATTGCGGTACTTGTTGGCCGAGAGCACCTTGAGCGCCTTCTCCAGATTGGCATCCTTGAAGACGATCGAGGGGGCATGGCCGCCCAGCTCCATGGTCACGCGCTTCATATGCGCGCCGGCGAGTGCGGCGAGCTGCTTGCCGATCGCCGTGGAGCCGGTAAACGAGATCTTGCGGATCACCGGATGCGGGATCAGATATTCCGAAATCTGCGCCGGATTGCCGAAGACGAGGTTGAGCACGTTCTCGGGCACGCCTGCATCGTTGAAGGCCTTGATCAGCGCGGCGCAGCTGCCCGGCGTATCCTCGGGGCCCTTGAGCACGACCGAGCAGCCGGCGGCGAGCGCGCCGGAGACCTTGCGCACGGCCTGGTTGATCGGGAAATTCCACGGCGTGAAGGCGGCGACGGGGCCGACAGGCTCCTTGATCACCATCTGCATCACGTCGGAAGCGCGCGCGGGCACGATGCGGCCATAGGCGCGTCGCGCCTCCTCGGCGAACCAGTCGATCGTATCGGCGGCGCCGCGCGTCTCCATCAGCGCTTCCGCGAGCGGCTTGCCCTGTTCGGTGGTCATGATCGCCGCGATCGTCTCGGCGCGTTCACGCAGCAATTCGCCGGCCTTGCGCATGATCTTGTAGCGATCGAACGCGCCGATCTGGCGCCATGTGGCAAAGCCCTTCTCGGCGGCTTCGAGGGCCTCGTCGAGATCGGCGATGGTCGCGACGGGCAATGCGCCGATGGCGTCGCCGGTCGCGGGGTTGATGATGTCCATCGTCTCGCCGGAGGCGGCGCCGCGCCATTTGCCGGCAATATGTAATTCTACCTGCGGATACATGGCTTCGTCCACTCCATCGCTGTGTTCGTCGTCAGGGCACTTGACCCGACAAAGTCCGGTCGAGTGCTCTAAGTCATTGGTTGGTGCATCATTTTCTCCGTCGGTCGGTACCCACCTGACGGAATGATACTCCAGGCAACACCTAGCAACTCATTGGCCGATACGTCACCCCCGCGCCATGCGCTCACCATCTTGGCAGAAACACGCCATGCCGCCATCGCGCCGTTGGCCCGGCGTTGAATGCCGCGCAAAAAGAAGCGCCGCGCACCGGGCGCGACGCTTCGTTTTCGTCTTCGTCGAGCTATGTGGTCGCGCGATCAGATGCGACCGGTACCCGAAGCGAATTCCGGATAGGCTTCGACGCCGACCTCGACCTTGTCGAGACCCAGGCTCTCCTCTTCGTCGCTGACCCGCAGACCGATGATGGCCTTGATGATCAGCCAGACGATGCCGGAGGCGACCACGGTGAAGGCGCCGATGGCGGCGATACCGATGATCTGGGTGCCGAAGCTGGCCTCGTCATAGGAGAGCGGCACGACCAGCGTACCCCAGATGCCCGCGAGCAGGTGGACCGGGATCGCGCCGACGACGTCGTCGATCTTCAGCTTGTCGAGCAGCGGCACCGCGAAGACCACGATCGCACCACCCACGGCGCCGATC
>PXAW01000536.1 GCA_003567055.1 Hyphomicrobiales bacterium | reverse complement strand
GGCTGTAGAGGACGAGCGCCAGCGCCAGCGCGGCTGCCAGCGCGAGAAAGACCGCATGATAGGCCGCTGCCGGATAGCCGCCGCCCGGATCGGCGGGAAACTGCGCCACCATCAGGCCCGTCAATGCCTGCGAAACGAAGACGCCGCCCATCGTGGCAATGTTCATCAGGGTGATGCCGCGCCCGGTCAGCCGATCGGGAAACAGCGCCTTGCCGTGCGAGGTCACGATCGGGACATAGCCGAAGCAGAATCCGAAGAAGACGAGCCATGCGATCAGAAACGCGCCGTCGAGCGCGACAAGCCCGCCGGTCACGAGGAGCGTGACGCAGAGCACCCCGCCGGTGAGCGCCTGGCGCCGATAGCTGGCAAACCAGCGATCAGCCGCGCCCCATGCGAAAATCCCGGTAATCTGCGCGGCGGCGGCGATCAGGATGAGATTGCCGCGCTCCTGGAGACCGGCACCATGCACATCCGTCAGCCACGGCCCGGCCCAGAGGCCGACAATGCAGGCGAAGGCGGAATACGTCGTGGCGTGGAGAAAGAAGACCGGCCAGAATGAACGGACCCGCAGCGCCGCACCGACACCCTGCAGGGCTTCGCCCCAGCTCTCGCGCGCCTCGCCCCGGCGCTGGCTCGGCGGCAGCGACAGCATCACGGCGAGGATGATCAGCGCCGTCAGACCGGCCATGCCGAAGAACGCCCCGCGCCAGCCGATCCAGGCCGAGATCGCCGCGAGCGGCGCCGTCGCGACGAGGGTGCCCAGCGTGCCCGCGCCGAGCGTCAGGCTGGTCAGGATGGCGAAGCGCTCGGGCGGAAAGCGCCGCGCATAGATCGCGAGCGGGGCCATGAAGAAACTCGCGCAGCCGAGCCCGATCAGCGCGCGGGCGGCAATCAGGCCGTTTCCCGTCGGCGCCACCGCGAAGAGCAGGGTTCCCACGAGTGCGATGGCGGCGCTGACGATCAGCGTGGCGCGGGCGCCGTATCGGTCGATGGCGATGCCGACGGGGATCTGGGCGAGAGCGAAACTCAGGAAGAAGGCCGAGGAGAGGAAGCCGAGGCGGCTGGCATCGAGGGCGAGTTCGCGGGCGAGATCGGGGCCGAGCACGCCGATGGCGCTGCGCTGGAACTGGCTGATCATGTAGGTCGCGATCAGCGCGGCGAGCACGGCGACGACACCGCCGCCGCGTGAGACGGCAGGCCCGCCCGGTCCCCGCTCTTTCCCGCTGGTCATGATCTTGCGCCCCTTGCGACGGCAATGATGCCCCCAAAGCGTTGTCGCGGGTGTGGCAGGCTTCGCGCAAGGGGCATTCGCAAGACTTGCCCGATACGCCCCGGTTGGTAAAAGCGCACGATGATCCGCGCCTCCGTGCGGTCGAAGAAAGGGTGGCCACCATGAGCCTGATTGAGTTTTCCAGTTTCGTGAACGATCTCGCGACGCATTCCGGGCGTGCGATCCTGCCCTTCTTCCGCACCGCGCTGTCGGTCGGCGACAAATCGCTGGGCGCTGATTTCGACCCCGTGACCGAGGCCGATCGCGCCGGCGAATCGGTCATGCGGCACATGATCAAGCAGCATTTTCCCGCGCACGGCATCAACGGTGAAGAATTCGGCATCGAGAATGGTGACGCGGAATATGTCTGGGTGCTCGATCCGATCGACGGCACCCGGGCCTTCATGTCGGGGCTGCCGCTCTGGGGCACGCTGATCGGGCTGACGCGCCACGGCAAGCCCGGTTTCGGCATGATGCACCAGCCCTTCGTCGGCGAGCGTTTCTCCGGCGATGGCGGAGCGGCCCATTACGAGGGCCCCCACGGCGCCCGCAGCCTGACCACCCGCGACTGCCCGGATCTCGCCGGCGCCACCCTGATGGCGACGATGCCCGACATGTTCACCGGCGAAGCCGCCGAGGCTTTCGCCCGGGTACAGGCGCAAGCCCGGCTGACGCGATTCGGCTGCGATTGCTACGCCTATGCCATGGTGGCTGCCGGCCATGTCGATCTCGTCATCGAGAACGGGCTCAAACCCTATGATATCGTCGCGCTGATCCCGATCATCGAGGGCGCAGGCGGCATCGTCACCAGCTGGGACGGCGGCGATCCGACCGGGGGCGGGGCGATCATCGCGGCGGGAGACCGGCGGGTGCATGAGCAGGCGATGCGCCTGCTCGCAGGAGGATGACCAGGCAGGCGATGCGCCTGCTCGCAGGAGGATGACCAGGCAGGCGATGCGCCTGCTCGCAGGGGATGAGCAGGCCTGCGGTGGGTGAGCGTCAGGCCTGGCCGGCCTGTGGCACCCCCTGCGCGTCGCCCCCCTCACGCAGATGCGTGCCGGGAATGAAGGCGTCGAAGGCGGCGAAGAACTGCTCGCGGATGCCATCTCGCTCCATCAGGATCTCGTGGCGTGCGCCGGGGATGACGATCACCCCGCCGCCCTTGAGCCCCTGCCCGAAACGCTCGGTCGCGCGGGTATCGACGATGGCGTCGCTGCCGGCAGCGACGATCAGGGTCGGAATGCGGTTGTCGAGCGCCGTGCGCGGCTCCTGCAATTGCGCCATGACCCTGAAGGCCGCGGCGACCCAGCCGATGGTCGGCTCGCCGATCGCACCGTCACCCAGAGCCGATGCGAGATCGGCATTGCGTGCATAACGCTTCGGATCGCTGGTGAGCAGATTGCCGTCGAAGGGGCGTGTCGATTGCGAGGTCGCCCCGCCTCCGGGAATCCACAGGCGACCGAAGCCCAGCCCCGCGATCACCCGCGCCATCGCCGAGGCGCGCCGGGGCGATCCCAGCCGGGCGAGGCCGAGCATCGGGGCGCAGAGCACCATGCGCTCGAAAGGCGCAAGCCCGCGCCGGGCCATGTCGAGGGCGATGGCGCCGCCCATGGAATGCGCGAGCGCGAAGAAGGGGCGCGGACACAACCGCTCCAGCACGCGTTCGCGAATCGCCTGCATGTCGCGGTGGAAGTGACGGAAACTGCCGATATGGCCCTTCCTGGGCTGGCGCAGGGCCCGGTAGGAGCGGCCCTGGCCGCGCCAGTCGAAGGCCACCACGGCGAAGCCGCGCGCGAGCAGATCCTCCGCCGTTTCGCAATATTTCTCGATGAACTCGGCCCGCCCCTGCAGGATGCACACGGTCCCGAGCGGCTCCTCGCGCCGCGCCGGCCAGTAGACCGCACGCAGAGGCGCCCCGTCACGGGCGGTGACGCGCATCACCTGTCCGCCATCGGGAATCGTATTCGACGCGGTGTCGACGAGTTGCATCGCGAGCCCTCCGGAAACCAGCCTTAATCGAGGGGGCGCGCGTGGTCCAGCGGGCAGTGCGCTGCCGGCAGCCGTACTCTTGAAAAGCGGATTTTCACTTCCCACCTCACAATCAGCGTCGGCCATGACGGCGGCGCGGACAACCGATCCGGCCATTCGGCGGATCATCCAGATGCATGTTGCTCAAGGAGAATGTGCCATGAGACAGTTCGACCTGTCCCCGCTCTATCGCAATACCGTCGGTTTCGACCGGCTGTTTTCCGCACTCGACCAGTTCGCCGGTGTCGAGAGCGCGCCCACCTATCC
>PXAW01000332.1 GCA_003567055.1 Hyphomicrobiales bacterium | reverse complement strand
GGCATGGCTTGGGATTTCTGGGTGGATCGGGGCGGCACGTTCACGGATGTGATCGGCAAGGATGCGCAGGGCGCGCTCACCTCGCGCAAGCTGCTCTCTGAAAATCCCGGCGCCTATCGCGATGCGGCGGTGCAGGGCATCCGCGACCTGCTCGGCCTGAAGGATGGCGAGCCGATCCCGAAGGGCGCCATCGGCGAAGTGCGCATGGGCACCACGGTGGCCACCAACGCGCTCCTGGAGCGCAAGGGCGACCGCACGCTGCTCGTCACCACGAAGGGTTTTCGTGATGCGCTTCGCATCGGCTACCAGGCGCGGCCCGACATTTTCGCCAAGGCGGTGAAGAAGCCGGACGAGCTCTATGACGGCGTCGTCGAGATCGATGAGCGCGTCCTCGCCGACGGCACGATCGAGGCGGTGCCCGATCCGCAAGGGGTGCGGGTGGCTCTGGAACAGGCGCGCAGCGAGGGCTATCAAGCGGTCGCCATCGTCTTCATGCATGCCTATCGCTTTGCCGATCACGAGAAGCTGGTGGCGGGCATCGCCCGTGAGATCGGCTTCCCGCAGGTCTCCGTCAGCCACGAGACCAGCCCGCTGGTGAAGCTCGTCGGGCGCGGTGACACCACCGTGGTCGATGCCTATCTCTCGCCAATCCTTGCGCGCTATGTGCAGCAGGTCTCCGATGCGCTGGAGGTCGATCGCATCGGCGCGCGGCTGATGTTCATGATGTCATCGGGCGGGCTCACCGCCGCCGATCTGTTCCAGGGCAAGGATGCAGTGCTCTCCGGCCCCGCCGGCGGCGTGGTCGGCCTCGCCGAGACCGGACACTCGGCCGGGTTCGGCCAGGTGATCGGCTTCGACATGGGCGGCACCTCCACCGATGTCGCGCATTATGACGGCGAATACGAGCGCGCCTTCGAGACGGAAGTCGCCGGCGTGCGCATGCAGGCGCCGATGATGCTGATCCACACCGTCGCGGCGGGTGGCGGCTCGATCCTGCATTATGACGGCGCGCGGCTGCGGGTGGGCCCCGATTCCGCCGGCGCCGATCCCGGCCCCGCCTGCTACCGGCGTGGCGGCCCGCTCGCCGTGACGGATGCCAATGTGATGACCGGCAAGCTCCTGCCGGAATTCTTCCCGCGCATCTTTGGCCCGAATCGCAACGAATCCCTCGACGCGAAAGCGGTGCACGAGAAATTCGCCGCACTCGCCGAGCGCATCGGCGACGGGCGCAGCGCCGAGGAAGTCGCGGACGGCTTCCTCAAGATCGCGGTGGCCAACATGGCCGAGGCGATCAAGAAGATCTCGGTGCAGCGCGGCTACGACGTCACCCGCTATGCGCTCAACTGCTTCGGCGGCGCCGGCGGCCAGCATGCCTGCCTCGTCGCCGATGCGCTGGGCATGAAGACAGTGCTGATCCACCCGCTCTCCGGCCTGCTCTCCGCCTACGGGATGGGGCTCGCCGATATCCGCGCCACCCGCCAGGGCGCCCTCGACATCCCCCTCGACGATACCGCCCCGGCGGGGCTCGTCACCACCGCGACGCCGCTCGTTGCCGAGGCTCTGGGCGAGATCGCCCATCAGGGCGTGCCGCTCGATCGCACCCGCATCGTCGTGCGCGCGCATATCCGCTATGCCGGCACCGATACGGCGCTGCCCGTCGAGGCCGCGATGCTGGAAGGCGAAGCCGTGCACGCGGCCTTCACCAGCTCTGACGCACAGGCCATGCGCGGCGTGTTCGAGGAGGCGCATAAACGCCGCTTCGGCTTCGTCGACGAGACCAAGCCGCTGGTGATCGAGAAGGTCGAGATCGAGGCGATCGGCGGCGGTTCGCAATTCGTCGAGGACGAGGTCGCGGAGACCGCCTCGGGCACCGCGCCGCATGATCACGAGACGCGATTCTTCTCCGAGGGCTGGCGTGAGGCGCGGGTCTATCGCCGCGAGAACATGCAGCCCGGCCATCGCGTGCCCGGCCCCGCCATCATCGTCGAGCCCAACCAGACCATCGTGGTCGAGCCGGGCTGGGAGGCCAGGCTCACCGGGCGTGACCATCTCGTGCTCGCCCGCGTCGAGGCCCTGCCGCAGCGCGTCGCCGTCGGCACGAAGGCCGATCCGGTGATGCTGGAGATCTTCAACAACCTGTTCATGTCCATCGCCGAACAGATGGGCGTGACGCTGCAAAACACCGCCTATTCGGTCAATATCAAGGAGCGGCTCGACTTCTCCTGCGCGGTATTCGACCCGGACGGCCAGCTCGTCGCGAACGCCCCGCACATGCCGGTGCATCTGGGATCGATGGACGAATCGGTGAAGACCGTGATCCGCCTCAACCCGCAGATCAATCCCGGCGACGTCTTCACCCTGAACGCGCCCTATAACGGCGGCACGCATCTGCCCGACATCACCGTCTGCACGCCGGTCTTCGACGATGCGGGCGAGGAGATCCTGTTCTGGGTGGCGAGCCGCGGGCACCATGCGGATGTGGGTGGCGTGGCGCCGGGCTCGATGTCGCCGCTCGCGACGCATATCGAGGAGGAAGGCGTCTATATCGACAATTTCAAGATGATCGATCGCGGGCGCTTCCTGCGCAAGGAGCTCGAGGATCTGCTCACCGGTGCGGCCTATCCGGTGCGCAACGTCACGCAGAACGTCAACGATCTGATCGCCCAGGTCGCGGCCAACGAGAAGGGGGTGGCGGAGCTGCGCAAGATGGTCGCCACTTTCGGCCTCGACGTCGTGCGCGCCTATATGGGCCACGTCCAGGACAATGCCGCCGAGAGCGTACGCAACCTGCTCGACAATCTCACCGATTGCAGCTTCGAATACGAGATGGATCAGGGTTGCTTCATCAAGGTGGCGATCTCGGTTGATCGCGAGAACCGCCGGGCGAAGGTCGATTTCACCGGCACCTCGCCGCAGCGCGAGGACAATTTCAACGCGCCCATGCCGGTGACCCGCGCAGCCGTGCTCTACGTCTTCCGGGTGATGGTCGATGACGCGATCCCGATGAATGCAGGCTGCATGCGCCCGATCGAGGTGGTGATCCCTGAAGGCTCGATGCTCTCCCCGCGCTATCCGGCGGCGGTGGTGGCTGGCAATGTCGAGGTCAGCCAGGCGGTGACGAATTGTCTCTTTGGCGCGCTGGGTGCGATGGGCGCCTCGCAGGGCACCATGAACAACCTCACCTTCGGCGACGACCAGTACCAGTATTACGAGACGATCTGCTCCGGCTCGCCCTCGGGGCCGGGTTTCGACGGCACGGATGCAGTGCATGTGCACATGACCAATTCCCGCCTCACCGATCCGGAAATCCTGGAGACGCGCTTCCCCGTGGTTCTGGAGGATTTCCACATCCGCAAGGGCTCGGGCGGCAAGGGACGCTGGAAGGCGGGCGACGGCACCAGCCGCACGCTTCGCTTCCTCAAGCCGATGTCCTGCGCCATCCTCGCCTCCCACCGCCGCGTCCGGCCATTCGGCGTCGATGGCGGCGAGCCGGGTGAAGTCGGGCGCACCTTTGTGCGGCGCAAGGACGGGCGGATCGACGAGCTCGGCGGTTGCGACCAGACGCAG
>PXAW01000594.1 GCA_003567055.1 Hyphomicrobiales bacterium | reverse complement strand
CGCCCTCGTAGAAATCCTTGCCGTCGAGAATGCGCGACACGATCCGGAACTCCATCCGCATCGCCTCGCGGAAATCGATCGTCGCGCCGATGCGCATCTGTTCGAAGGCGATGCGCAAGGATGTCGGCGATTTGCCCTTGATCGTCTTCGCGATCTGGCGGGCGGCCTCGCTGCCCTCGAATTCGAGATCCGCGATGATCTCGGCCACCGAACCCTCGTCGAAGACCCGGTCGATCATGGCGCGCTGGGCGTCGAGCGGGGGCGGGCCCGGGTCGCGGGCATGATCGGCGAGGACTGCATCGGGCGGATCGCCCGCCTGCAGGCTTTCGCGAATCGCGTCGAAAGCCTCCGAGGGGACGGCATGGGTGGCGAGGCCCAGTGCCAGCGCGTCCGCGCATTTCAGCCGCGCACCGGTCAGGGCGAGATAGAGCCCCGTCCGCCCGGGCAGACGCGGCAGCGCGTAGCTCGCCCCGACATCGGGAAAGAAGCCGATCCCGACCTCGGGCATGGCGAAGAGATAGCGCTCGCCGGCCACACGGTGCGACCCGTGCAGCGAAATCCCGACGCCGCCGCCCATGCAGATCCCGTCGATCAGCGCGATATAGGGTTTGGGATAATCGGCGATGAGCGCGTTGAGTTCGTATTCCTCACGCCAGAAGGTGAGCGCTTCCTCGGGGCGCCCCTCACGCCCGGCCTCGACCAGACGGCGGATGTCGCCGCCGGCGCAGAACGCCTTCTCGCCCGCGCCCTGCACGACCACGCAGGTGATCTCCGGGTCATCGACCCAGGCGTCGAGCGCCTTGCGCATGGCGCGCACCATACCCAGCGTCAGGGCGTTGAGTGCCTGTGGACGGTTGAGGGTGATCAGGCCCGCGCGCCCCGCGCGCACGCAGATCGCCTCGGCCTCCGGGGTGCCGGGGGACGAATCAGCTTCGGAATCTGCCTGTGCCATCAAACGGCTCCGCTCGTTCCTCGCGGGAATGTCCCGCGTACCGGGCCGGCGGCAACAGCGCCTGCCGGCATGAATGGATCGACAGTTAGACGCCTGATCACGGCGCGGTCAACCATGGGCAAAAAGGCCGCAGCGATACGGAGATGTCCCCATTCTTGGAATGATTCCGAAATGCTATAGATTGCGTCACAGCCGCATCCCCCCGACCACCAGCGGCGCGGAGAAGTCCATGTCCTCCACCCCCACACCGTTCCAGCCGCGCAGCGCCCATCTGCGTGAAGTCGATCGCCACGCCGAATCCACGCAGGTGGCACGCGAAGGTTCGCTGGATCTGCGCCACAGGCCGCGCCGCAATCGCAAGAGCGAATGGACCCGCCGGATGGTGCGCGAGAACCATCTCGACGTGGCCGATCTGATCTGGCCGCTCTTCGTCACCGAAGGCTCGGGCGAGCGCATGGCGATCCCCTCAATGCCCGGCGTCGAGCGGCTGTCGATCGATATCGCCCTGCGCGAGGCCGAGCGCGCGGCGCGGCTCGGGATCCCGGCGATCGCGCTCTTCCCCAACACGCCGGCTGCGTTGCGCGACGAGACCGGCTCGGAAGCGCTCAACGGCGACAATCTGGTCTGCCGCGCCTGCCGGGCGATCAGCGAGGCCGTGCCCGAGATCGGCATCGTCACCGATGTCGCGCTCGACCCCTATACCAGCCACGGCCATGACGGCCTGCTGGAAGACGGGCGGATCATCAATGACGAAACCGTGGCGTCACTCGCCCGCCAGGCGGTGGTGCAGGCGCAGAGCGGCGCCGATGTGATCGCCCCCTCCGACATGATGGACGGACGCGTCGCCGCCATTCGCAAGGCGCTGGATGCGGCGGGATATGCGGATGTGCAGATCATGTCCTATGCGGCGAAATTCGCCTCGGCCTTCTATGGCCCGTTCCGCGATGCGATCGGCACCAACACCACGCTGGTGGGGGACAAGCGGACCTATCAGATGGATCCGGCCAACAGCCGCGAGGCCCTGCGCGAGGTCGCCCTCGATCTCGACGAGGGCGCCGATATGGTGATGATCAAGCCGGGCATGCCCTATCTCGACATCATTCATATGGTGAAGCGCGAATTCGGTGTCCCGACCTTCGCCTATCAGGTGTCGGGCGAATACGCCATGATCCAGGCCGCTGCCGCCAACGGCTGGCTCGACGGCGAGCGGGCGATGATGGAGAGCCTGATGGCCTTCAAGCGCGCCGGCGCCGACGGGGTGCTCAGCTATTTCGCCCCGCGCGTCGCCGAGAAGCTGCTCGCGGAACGCAAGGCGGGCGGCGCCTGAGAGCACCGCCCGACAATTCAATTCGATATCAGGAAAAACCGCGCCGGGACGCTCAGCCGCGTGCGCCCGAGAAGAGTTCGCGCTCGCGATAGACGAGCGGGCGATCATTGCTGCGCCCGGTCTTGCGGCGGGTGAGGAAGCGCGGGCGGCGCTCGCGCAGGAGCCCGTGGCGGCGGCGCTGACGCGAGCGCCCGAGCTGCACGGCACCGATTTGCGGATACGGCTCCAGCAGCGAGCCGTCTTCGTTGTGGAGCATCAGCGCGAGGCCGGAATCGGCCCCCATGCGCCGCCAGATCGCGACGACTTCGTCTTCGTGGAACTGGCCGAGGCTGCAAGCCACCTCGTCGCGCGCATCGATGGCGAGGATGTCGAAGAGCGGGATCTCGGCCCCCTCCGCCGTCGCGAGGCTCAGTGCGAGGCCGCGAAGCGGCGCGGCACCGGTGAAGGTCGAACCCTCGACCAGATGCTGTGCGATCCGCTCCAGCGCCTCCGGCGTGGCCGCTCCGTCCTGATCGTTCGTGTGCTTGTGCTCTAAACGATTCATCTGTTGACGCCCTTGACTGTCTGCCGCCGCCGCTATGCTTGCGGCTTGTACGGCGCGTTGTCTGTCAGGGGCGAGACTAGGCGCGAGGAGAGTCGATCCTCTTAATTGCTTCGGTTAAAATTGTGTTTGATTGCGCATAAACGAAGCCATGCTGAACGAATTCTTGCAATGATCGTATAATCCGCCGGATCATCTTTAACAGCTGATGAAGATGATCCGGCGGATCGTCACGCGGATTGTCCGGCGAGGCGCGCCACGATCTTCTCGCGACCGATCAGGGGCAGGAGCGGGCCGAGTTCGGGGCCGTGATCGCGCCCGGTCAAAGCGAGGCGCAGGGGCATGAAAAGCGCGCGCCCCTTGGCGCCGGTCTCCTGCTTGAGCGCCTTCGTCCAGACCGGCCAGGTCCCGTCATCGGGCGCACCCTCGGGCAAGAGCCGCGCGGCCGTCTCGCAGAAGCCGGCATCCTCGATCACCGGCGTGACCGGACCGGCCACGACCGGCCACCACTCGACCGCCTCGGGCAGGCGCGTCAGATTCTTGCGAACCGCCTCCCAGAACGCCGCGCCACCGCCGATGCCGAGCGCCTCGAGGCGCGGGCGCGCCGTGTCATAGGGCATTTCGTGGACGATGCGCGCATTGAGATTCTCGAGCTCATGCTCGTCGAATTTCGCCGGGGCGCGGGAGATGCCGGAATAATCGAGCAATCCGGCCAGCGCATCGGGATCATCCACAGGGCGCACCGCCTCGG
>PXAW01000439.1 GCA_003567055.1 Hyphomicrobiales bacterium | reverse complement strand
TGATCATGCAGCAGGTCTATGCCGATTATCTCGAAGCCTATGGCAAGGCCGGGCTCGAGGCGGCGCGCCACGGCACGCTGCACCGGCTGGCGCGGCTCTACTGGTATACGGTGGAATTCGGCCTCGCCCGCACGGAGCAGGGTCTGCGCATCGTTGGCGCCGGCATCGCCTCGTCACCGTCGGAGACAGTGTTCTCGCTGGAGAGCGAATCGCCCAACCGCGTCGGGTTCGATCTCGGTCGCGTGATGCGCACGAACTATCGCATCGACGATTTCCAGGAGACCTATTTCGTGCTCGACAGCCCGGATGCCTGGCCTGTGCTCAATCTCGAACAGCTGATCCCGCTCTGGCGGGAGCTCGATCGCCAGAGCGATCTGGCGCCGGCTGATCTCCTGGAGAGCGACGTGATCCTGCATCGCGGCGATGGCAGCTATCACGCGGCCAAGCGTGATGCGGCCTGAACCGGGGCCCGTGTCAGTGAGGGCCCTGAACGAGGGCAGGCACCTCGCCCGGCTGTGAAACAGGCGTGAGGCTTTCGGCTTCGAGGGCCTCACGCGCCTTGGCGAGGCGGATCTCGGCGATGTCGAGGCGGGCCTGAACCGCGAAGATGCGCGCCTGGGCATCGCGTTGTGCCTCGTTGATGCGCGCCTGCATTTCCGCATCCTTGCGTTTGAGCGCGTCTTCGCGCGCTGCCAGCGTCTCTTCGAGATCGCTCAGGTATTGACGCGATTCCTCGCGATGGCGGGTGAGCGCCTCCTGTGCGGCATCTGCTTCGGTCTCGGCGGCGGCGATGCGCTCCTTCATGATCGCGAAGGCGCGTGCGGCGCGATCCTCGATATCGGCGCGCGTGGCCTCTGCCGCCTCGGCACGCTGCTCGGCCTTTTGTGCCCGGCGACAGGCCTCGTCGAGGCGGTTTTGCATCTCGGCGAGACGCGTTTGCGCCTCATTGGCATAGCGCCGCGCCTCACCCACGAGGGAATGCGTTTCCGCAAGCCGGCTTTCGGCCTCGTTCGCCCGCCTTTCCGCATCGGTTAGCGCCTCGGCATGGCGGTTGACCGCCGCTTCGGTCGCAACCAGCCGCTCCTCGTTCTGCCGCAACCGCCGCGCGATCGCCTCCGCGCCCTCGAGCGGATTGCGCCTTGGCGCAACCGGTTGCGCAAAGGCCTGCGGAGCGGGCTGTGAAGGCGGCTGTGAAGCGCGTTGCAAAGAAGCGGTCTGCGCACAAGCGGCCGGCTGCGAGGGGGCCTTGTTCGAAGTGACCGGAGCCGCCGCCCGGGCCGGCGCCGCGTCAGCCTGCTTGTCCGCAGCCGCGCTCCGGTTCGCCTGCGCATCCCGCATCGCGGCTTCGGCGAGACGCTCGGCCAGCCAGGCTGCCGGAGCGTTGCGCCAGCGCTCGAATTCCGCATCACGGGGCGTGCGCTGCCCGGCAGGGTCGGGCTGCGCTGCGGCTGAGGAACCCCGCGCGGGGCGCGAAGCGATGTCGCCTCCGCGCGCCGCAACAGCGGGCCTGCCGGCAATGCCGGTTCCGTTCTTGCGGGCCGCGGTTCCCACTGTCGGCATGGCGCAATCCTCGTTCGGTCAGAACCATGCGCCGCCCGAGAGCGACGCAACGTAATTGTGAATCATTTCTGAATGATCAGCGTTAAAATTCGATTAAACATGATTAATTAAAAGTTGTATTTTGATACAATCAAAAGTAACTAATGCAATCAATGATAAATATTCTATGCCGCGTCTTCAGCTATCCTTGCACTTTCCCGGCACTTCTCTCCGCACCCGTTGGCGCGCATTCCTGTGCAGGAATCGGCGTCGGGGGCGCATTCGGGTTGTGCTTGACCGCAAAAAACCGTCTACGCTGGGTGTATGGATTG
Organism: Hyphomicrobiales bacterium; assembly: GCA_003567055.1. Taxonomy (GTDB): domain Bacteria; phylum Pseudomonadota; class Alphaproteobacteria; order Rhizobiales; family Beijerinckiaceae; genus Saliniramus. The sequence goes on along the minus strand of PXAW01000439.1, from coordinate 1,722 downwards.
GCTGTTCGATCTCTACTGGCCGCATCTGACCTTCGCTGCGGGCCTGATCATCGGGCTCGCGGCGGCCTTGCATGCGGCCATGACCAAGGACGATGTCCGCGCCGCCCTCGGCTGGGTCGCGGTGGTGCTGTTCTCGCCCTTCCTCGGCGCGTTCTTCTATCTGGTCGCCGGAATCAACCGCGTGCGGCGCGAAAGCGTGCAGCGTCGTCGCCGGCGCCGCAACCGTCCGCGCGATGCCCACGAGGAGGCGGCGCTGTCGGGTTCGATCACGGTTCCCGCCCTCGCCCGTCTGGGTGACAGCGTCTCGCCCTTCCGGTTGAAACCGGGCAACCGCATCACCCCGCTATCAGGCGGCGACGAAGCCTATCCGGCGATGCTGGAGGCGATCCGTGGTGCAAGGCGTTCCATCGCGCTGGCGAGCTATATCTTCGATCACGACGCAGCCGGCCTCGCCTTCGTCGAGGCGCTGGCGCAGGCACGCGCGCGTGGCGTGCAGGTGAAGGTGCTGATCGACGGGGTCGGCTCGCGCTATTCGCGTCCGCCCGTCACCCGCGTCCTGGCATCGAAGGGTGTCGATACCGCCTTGTTCATGAGCAGCCTGTCGGGCCTGCGGCTCGCCTATGCCAATCTGCGCAGCCACCGCAAGATCATGATCGTCGACGGCCAGACGGGCTTCACCGGCGGCATGAACATCCGCGCCCATTTCCTCACCGAGGCTGCCGGTGACGACGTCGCGCATGACACGCATTTCAAGGTCACGGGGCCGCTGATCGGCGAATTGATGACGATCTTCGCCGAGGATTGGGAGTTCACCACCAACGAGACGCTCAAGGGTGCCGACTGGTTCGTGCATGACCGTTCCGTTCATGACCGTGCCGAGCATGACCGTGCCGAGCATGACCATCACCGCGCACCCGGTCGGGATGGCGTTGCACATGCCGCGCCGGCGCGCGCCATACCGTCCGGTCCGGACGAGACGCTCGAATCGACCCATGCCATGCTGATCGGCGCGCTTGGTGAGGCGCGCGAACGGGTGATGCTGGCCACGCCCTATTTCCTGCCCGATCAGCAGCTCGTCGCCGCTTTCGGCGTCGCCGCACGACGCGGTGTGGCGGTCGATATCGTGATTCCGCTGGCCAACAATCTCAAGCTCGTCGACTATGCCATGACCGCCCAGCTCGACCAGATCCTGCGCCATGGCTGCCGCGTCTGGCGTGCGCGCGGGCCTTTCGATCATTCGAAGCTCTTCACCATCGACGGTGTGTGGAGCTATCTCGGCTCCTCCAATATCGATCCGCGCAGCCTGCGGCTGAATTTCGAACTCGATGTCGATGTGCATGATCCCGCCCTTGCCGGCTGGATCGAGGCGCGGCTGCATGCGCGGATCGCCGATGCGGTGCCCGAGACACTGGAAAGCCTCGCCGCCCGCCCCGCCTGGAAACGCGTGCGCAACCGTCTCGTCTGGCTGGCATCACCGTATTTGTGAGAATGTGCAACGAATGGCCAAGCTCGGCATTGTCGTTGCGAATGTCATGAAAAAGGAGCCCGATCATGGGTATCGAAAGCCTCGTCATCTTCCTCATCATCGGCGCGCTCGCGGGCTGGATTGCCGGATCTCTGGTGCGCGGCTCTGGCTTCGGCATCCTCGGCAACATGGTGCTGGGCATTCTCGGCGCCTTCGCCGCCGGCCTGATCCTGCCGCAACTCGGCTTCACCATCGGC
>PXAW01000233.1 GCA_003567055.1 Hyphomicrobiales bacterium | reverse complement strand
ACATATGAACGGGCACGGCCCGCCACCGACCCGATGCTGGCGGCGGGGTTCGGCCTCTCGGCCCTGCTGGCGCTGACCACGCTTCTGGGCCTGATCTGGCGGCACGGCCTGAAAGGCGGCAGCCGAATGGGTACGCTGGCTGCCGGTCTGTCGGTGGCTGCGGCCGGCGTGGTCTGGCTGCTCGTCATCGCGGTGGGGCTTGCAGTCCTGTCGGCCATGCAGCTTGGCATGGAATTCATGATCGACCAGCCCCAGCCGACGCTGATCGCGGTTTTGCTTCTGGCCGATGCGCTGGCCGTTCTGGCCGTGGCGGTTCTGCTTTCGCTGGCCATCGTCTGGCGCGCACCAGGCTGGAGCCTCGGGCGGCGCCTGCATTACAGCGCCCTCGCGCTGGTCCTCGCCGCCACCGGGGCGCTGTTCCTGCACTGGGGGCTGGCCTTCGGTGGGATGGGTTGAGACATGGGGTGGCTACGCCCCTGGCGGGTTGTGCTGATCGCGACCTGCGGGGCGCTGCTTCTGTCGGGCTGGCTGTATCTGCGGGATATGCGAGCCATCGAGGCGCGGCTTGCCGGCAGCGCGGACACGGTCCGGACGCGCTTCGGAGCGATCGCCTATACCGAGGGCGGGCAGGGCGCACCGGTGCTGGCGATCCACGGCGCGGGCGGCGGGCACGATCAGGGTCGGCTGATGGCCGAGGCCTTCCTGCCCGGCGGCTACCGCTGGATCGCGCCCTCGCGTTTCGGCTATCCCGGCTCGGCGATGCCGAAAGATGCTTCAACCGCCGCGCAGGCCGATGCCTTTGCCGAGATGCTGAACGGTCTGGGCATCAAGCGGGTCACGGTGATCGCCATGTCGGGCGGTGTCCCGCCGGCGCTGCAATTCGCGCTGCGCCACCCGGATCGGACACAGGCGCTGATCCTTTTGTCGCTTGCCCCCTATGCTCCGCTGACGGCCGAGGAGCAGGAACTACCGGTGCCGCTGTGGATCTATGACGCGCTCTTTGCCACCGATCTGCCGCTCTGGGCAGTGCTGCGCCTGTCGCCGCGCGCGCTGGCACCGATGTTCGATGCAAGGCCCGAACTGACGGCGCAGATGACCGCTACCGAGGCGGCCTTTCTCGACGCGATGATCGCGGCCTTCCTGCCGGTCACGCAACGCCGCACGGGGCTTGCGAATGAGGGCGCGGCCATTGATCCCGCCGCTGCGCTCGATCCTGCCGAAGTCACGGTGCCGACACTGGTCGTCCACGCCCGCGACGACCTTATCACTCCGTTTTCCGCAGCGACCTTCACCGCCGAACGCCTGCCGCAGGCCTGGACTCTGTTTCTGGACACCGGCGGCCACCTGCTGCTGGGCCATCATGCCGAGGCAAGAATGCGGGTTGCCGCCTTTCTCTCCCTCCATGCGCCGCCGGATGCAGAGTAACGCAATCTCTCGACTTCAGGATTGAGATCCATGACCGTGTTCAAGATCATCCTTCTCGCGCTCGCCGTGCTTCTGACAACCGGCGTAGCACTCGGCCTGTGGTTTCATTCCCGCGATCGGGCGCAGGCGGCGCGGGTCTGGGCGGCGCTGGAGGCCGCGCGAGAGGCGGACCCGCTGCGTTATGATCCGGCGATGGTCGCCGACCTGCCCGAAGTGGCGCAACGCTACTTTTCCCGCGCCATCGTGCCGGGTACGCCCCTGCATCGCGTCGTCCAGCTGGAGATGGCGGGAAGTTTCATCATGAATGGCAACGAGATGCCGATGACTGCCCGTCAGATCCTCGCCCCGCCTGCTCAGGGATTCGTGTGGCAGGCGGAAATCGGGGCGGGACTCATGCGCTTTGGCGGCTCGGACGGGTATCATCATGCGACCGGGCGCGAGGAAAGCTGGACCAAGTTCTGGCTGCACGGCCTGATCCCGCTGGCGCGCATCGGCGGGACGCGAGATCACGCCCGCGCCGCCGCGACCCGCGTGATGATGGAGGCGATCTGGGCCCCAGCAAGCCTGCTGCCGCAGTTCGGGGCGCAATGGGTCCAGACGGGACCCGACAGCGCCGATATCCGTTTTGCCGATACCCCCGGACTCGCGCCCATGCGCATCACCTTCGATTCCGAGGGTAACCCGCTCGAGGTCGTTGCCTTGCGCTGGACCGACGCCAACCCGGAAAAGACCTACCGCCTGCAACCCTTCGGCGGCTGGTTGCTGGAGACGGGCCGGCACGGCGGCTTCCTGATCCCGACACGCGTCGAGATGGGCAACATGTTCGGCACAACCGATTACGCGCCCTTCTTCCTCGCGACCATCACAAGCGCCGAGTTCTGACATCATCGCGCCTGCGTGAGCGCTGACCCTGTTGCGCTTCTGCGACGCGTCGGTCACGCCGGCACTGGCCGCCGATGGCGAGGCGCTGGCGGGCACGCTTCCTCAGATCCGCCCGCTCGCCTGCTCCAGCTTCTGCGTCAGCATGTCGGCGAATTTCGCCGAGGCGACGGGCAGCGTGCGTTCGCGCATCTGGGCGAGCATCAGCCGCCCCGGCGGAATATCGCGCGGATCGATCATGACCGCCGAGAGCCCGCCCGCTTCCGCGTGGGGTGTCGGATCATCCGGAGCGCCGATGGCGAGCTGAATGGTGATTGCGGGTTCGCGCCGCACGAAGGCGCGCAGGAATTCGAAGGAATTCGATTCGAGCACGACATTGGCCGTGAGCGAGCGGCGCGCAAGGGCCTGTTCCAGCATCTGGCGCCCGCCGAAGCTGCGATCGGGCAGGGCGAGCGGGTGGCGCAGCAAGTCGCGCAGGCGCAGGCTCGCCTTGCCCGCGAGCGCGTGACCCTTCCCCATCACCGCATAGAGCGGCTGCTCGACGATGCACAGCGGCTGCATGGCGCTCTGAAAGGAGGGCTCGATGATCAGTGCCAGATCAGCCGAGTAATCCATCAGGGCCTGCTGCGCGCTCAGATGATCGCGCACCAGAACGTCGAATGAAACATCGGGAAAGCTGGCTTTGTAGGAAGCCACCATCTCCGGGAGGAAGGTATAGGCCACGGCCTGCGAGCAGGCGATGCGGACATGGCCGCGGCGGATGCCGGAGAGATCGGCCACCTGTGAGCGCACGCGCTCCATCTCCGCCATCTGCATCCGTGCCTGGCGCACCAGCAATTCACCGGCAGCGTTGAGCCGCACCCCGCGCGGCAGGCGCTCGAAGATCGGCGTTCCGAACTCCGCCTCGAAATCCTGAATCCGCCGGTTCAGCGCCGATGCGGTGAGCGACAGGTCCTCGGCGGCCTTACGGATCGAACCGATCCGCGCGACCGTGTCGATATAGTGCAGGATACGTAAGTAGCGCATCGCAAAAGCCTTTTCGACTACCGCTGCAGAAAATGCAGCGGTGAGATCAGAAAATAGCAGACGACAGCGTCACTGGCAGCCTCCTATCGTTGCGGTCAGCGCAAGAGATGCCGTGAAGGGGCCAACTCGTTCAGGCTCTCGCGTCAGCGCCGGGGGGCTGATGCCTCCACCACAGCCGTTCAACCGCGATCCGCAGCGGTCGCCTCAGCAGATGGAAGGTCCCGCCATGGCCGGAATCAATCGCCGCGATTTCACCAAGCTCACTTT
>PXAW01000422.1 GCA_003567055.1 Hyphomicrobiales bacterium | reverse complement strand
CGCCCTGCCGGGAGGTCTCCGGCATCGGGATCATGCGGAAAGGGACCGGCGGGAAACGGGCGCGGATCATCCACGTCGGCCTGATTCTCGCGGGTGGCCTGCTTCACGGAGCTTTCCATCGCATGTCCCTCCCTCATCCGCTGCGGCAGGCGGCGCGCAGGATCGGATCATCGGCGGCGAGCGGGCGCCAATCAGCTCCCTCCAGCCCGCCATCCTCGGCGAACTGCACCTGGGCATCGAGTTCCGCGCGCCGGTTTTCGGCGCAATCGAAGACGACCGGGATCTGCCGGCCCGGCTCGAAGCGCCCGAGCATCACCACGGCGGTGAGCAGCTTGTCGGGATGCGCCTCGTTGCGCCGGGTGAAGCGGTGATCCACCACGATCATCCGGTTGGTCAGCGGGAAGAGATAGGTCCAGGGGCGATACCAGGAATTGATCGCGTTCTGCGAGGCGACGACAGCCTGATCCGGCAGGGTCTCCACGGTGCGGCTCGCCCAGGTGTATTCCATATAGACGGCGAAACCGATCATCGCGGCACCTGCGGCAGCCGGCACGGCCCAGGGTGCGATCCAGGGCATGCCGCGTCGCATGAGATGCACGATCCCGCCGGCGGCGAGGCCGACGACGATGGCCGCGATGAATTCCAGAATCATGCACTCTCACTCCCTGAACGCTTCTTCCCGATTTTTCGTTGCCCGGTCGCTTTTTGCGACCTTGTCGTTGTGTAGCCTATCACACCAGACCACCTTTGCCCTGTCCGATCGCCGATTGCATGGTCCGTACGACCACGAAGGCGTCGCGCAGGTGGCTGCGCTCGAAATCGGTGAGCGCGGCGGGGGCCATGTAATTGTCGGGCGCACGCCCGGAGCCGACCTGGGCCGCCTGGTTGCGCAGCCGCGTCCCGGCGATCAAATCATAAGCGGCGAGCAATTCCCGCCCGCCCGATTCGCTCACCACCCCGCGCTCGCCCGCCGCGATCAGCCGCGCGCGGGTATTGATCGCCGGCGCACCGGCCTGGAGCGCATAGACGCGCCCCAGATCGACGATGGGAATCACCCCGCTCAGCTTCATGTCGATATGGTCTCGGTGTTCGCCGGAGCGGATTGTGGCGATGCCGCGCAACAGGCCGAGCGGCGGGCTGTGGCCGAGCGAATTCGCGATCATGTGCGCCACGAAGATGGAGTTGCGCCGCGCCTTGGCCAGCGTCTCCTCCTGGAGATTGGCAAACAGCGCGAAGCTCCCGCCGATCGGGCGCAGATCGAACATCACCGAAGCCAGCATCTGCGCTTCCGGCGTGGGGCTGTCGATCCAGCGGCGGAAATACTCGCGCCAGACCCGCACCGGCTGGCACCAGCGCGGCGTCACCGCCATCATCTCGCCCGGGCAATAGACGTAGCCGATGGCATCCAGCCCGTCGCAGACGAAGCGGGCGAGCTTCTCGAAATACGGCATGTCGGCATCGCTGACGCTGTCATCAAGGAAGAGACAATTGTCCTGATCGGACACACCCGTCTGCTCCTGCCGTCCTTGCGAACCGCAGGCGAGCCAGAGATAGGGCACCGGCGGGGGCCCGAGCTCGGCCTCGGCCATGGCCAGAAGCCGGCGCGTCGCGGTATCGGCGATATCGGTGATCAGCCGCGTCACGACTTCATGCGCGTTATGCGCGCCCACCAGCTGCTTCAGCAGTTGCGGGATGCGCTCAGTCACCTTCGCGAGCGCCTCTACGCTCTCTGCCCGGGCGGCGTCGCGCACGAGCTGCGCCGAGGAGACCGCCTGGAAGCGGGTGAGATCGGTCTGGGTGACGATACCCGCGAGCTTGCCGCGCGCGATCACGGGGAAATGCCCGATCCGACGCTCCAGCATGCGGTGCAGGATATCCGAGCCGAGCTGGTCCGGGGTGAGGGTGAGCGGATCGCGGGTCATCACCTGCGCGACCGGGATCTCCGGGGACAGCCCTTGCGCGACCACACGCCCGGCCAGATCGCCGGTGGTGAGGATGCCGGCGAGCTTGCCGTTCTGCGCCACGCAGATGCTGGAAATGCCGCGATCGCGCATCAGTTTCGCCGCCGCGACCACCGGCGTATCCGGCGTGCAGGTCACCGGATCGCGGGTCATCAGCTGCGAGACCTTGAGCGTTGCCAGATCACCGCTGCGCGGCTCCGGCGGGCGCAGGCGCTCGAAGAAACGGGCGAAGGCGGGCTGCTCTGCGATCAGGCGCTGCAGATCGGCGGCGGGCAGCATCAGGAGCGCGGCATCCTCCGCGACCCGGGCGGAGGTCGCCGCCTTGCCGTCGCGCAGGAGGCCGCGCTCGCCGAAACTGTTGCGCGGGCCGAGCAGCGAGACCAGCGCGCCGTTGCGGTCATGGATCTCGATGCGGCCCTTGCGGATGAGATAGAGCCCGGCGAGCGTCTCGCCGAAAGCGTAGATCGCCTCACCGGCTTCGAGGCGCAGAGGCTGAAACAGTTCTGCCACGCGGGAGAGTTCCTCGCGTGGCAGGGAATCATAGGGGTGCACCGTCTCCAGAAAGGCGATGATCGTATCCGTGGTATCGCGATCCTCGGCCATGATGGTGATCCCGCAAACGAGTGTGATGCGGGCCGGATCACCCGGCCCGCATCGATCTTATCAGTGGTCGATCGCACCCGCAGCCCCGCGCGGCACGCGGATCGAGTAGACCAGCTCCTGGATCTCTTCCGGCGGCTCGCGCGTCACGCTCATCACCGCATAGGCCACGGCGAAGTTGATGACGGCACCCACCGCACCGAAGGAGAGCGGCGAGATCCCGAACAGCCAGTTATCCGGCGTGTTCGGCAGCATGTTGGTGCCCGGGATGAAGAACCAGCCGAGATAGAGGAAGATGTAGAGGCAGGTCGAGAACAGGCCCGCCAGCATGCCCGACACCGCGCCTTCCGTGTTCATCTTCATCGAGAAGATGCCCATCATCAGCACGGGGAACAGGGTCGCCGCAGCCAGACCGAAGGCCAGTGCCACCACCTGTGCGGCAAAGCCCGGCGGGTTGAGCCCCAGATAAGTAGCCAGCACGATCGCACCGCCCATCGAGACGCGGGCAGCCCACAACTCGTTCTTCTCGCTGATCCCCTTCATGAAGGTTGATTTCAGCAGGTCGTGACTGACCGCAGAGGAGATGGCGAGCAACAAGCCTGCCGCCGTCGAGAGGGCTGCCGCCAGCCCGCCTGCCGCAATCAGCGCGATCACCCAGCCGGGCAATTGCGCGATCTCGGGATTGGCCAGCACCAGGATGTCCTGGTTGAAGGTGACCATCTCGTTGCCTTCCCAGCCACGCTCGGCAGCCACGGAGGCGAACTCCTCCGAACGGTCGTTATAGTACTGGATCAGGCCGTCATTGTTTTTATCTTCGAAGGCGAGCAGACCCGTCTGCTCCCAGTTGCGCATCCAGTCCGGCCGCTCCTCAAAGGCGATCGGCTGCTCCTGGACCCCATTGGGGAAGATCGTGGTGATGATGTTCAGGCGCGCCATCGCACCGACCGCCGGCGCGCTGAGATAGAGCAGCGCGATGAAGATCAGCGCCCAGCCGGCCGATTTGCGGGCATCAGCCACGCGCGGCACGGTGAAGAAGCGG
>PXAW01000085.1 GCA_003567055.1 Hyphomicrobiales bacterium | reverse complement strand
CGGCGGGCGCTTCATCGGGCGCGGCGGGCGTTTCGAGCGCCTCATCGGCTCAAGCCGCTCGCGCAATGTGGTGATCGAATTCCCCAGCTACGAGGATGCGCTGGCCTGCTGGAACTCGCCGGAATACCAGGCAGCTCGCGCGCGTCAGGAAGGCGGGGCGGAAATGGATGCCATCGTCATCGAAGGCTATGACGGGCCGCAGCCGGGTGAGAGCTGAGCCGCCACCGGGCTATACCCTGCGCGATGCATGCGAGGCGGATCTGCCGCTGCTCGGTCGCTTGCAGAATGCGGCTGTACCGGCGCAGGGCGCGCCGGCACCTCCGCCGGTGCCGCTCGCTGCCCTCGATCTGTGCCGGGCGGCGGGCTCACTCTGGCTCGCCGTCGATCCCGAAGATCACCCGGTCGGCTATCTCGTTGCGAGTGAATCGGACGGGGCGATGCTGATCCTTGCCTGCGGGGTGGCACATGCGCATCAGCGCCGCGGGCTCGGCGGGGCGCTGATCGATCGTGCGCTCGATCAGGCACGCTGGCAATTCCTGCCTGCGGTCGCTGTCGTTCTCGACGCCGCCGAGCCCGCAGCCGGGGCGCTTCTGGCCCGCCGTGGGTTCGTGCGCCTCGATGAGGCCCGCGCGGAGCCCGGCCTGCGCCGACGCCTCTGCGTGCGCAGGAACGAATCCCCGCCGGCAGGCGATCCCTGTATCATGGCGCGCCTGCTGTGAACCGCGACGTCGCGTTCACTCGGCGGCGCGGCGGCTTTCCTTCGCGCGGTTTTCGTCGCGCAGGCGCTCATCCGGCTTGATCAGCCTGAAGCGGCAGGTCTCGCCGGGTGCGAGATCGCGGTAATGCCCGCGATAGGCGAGCTTGATCGTATTGGCGCTGTAGGAGCGACTCGCGATCACGAGACAATCGTGATCGACATCGACATCGAGCACCTGACGGCGATAGCGCAGACGCACGCGGATGCGCTTGATCTCGTCCGGCAGGGCCGGGTCGAAATGCAGGGTGTTGCCGCGCATGTCGATGCCGACGAAGCAGCGCTGCACGAGATCGATCGTGCCCGCCATGGCGGCGGTGTGAATCCCCTCCGGCGTCGTTCCGCCCTGCACATCGGTAATGTCGCTGTCCAGCGTGCGCTGGAAATGTTTCCATGAGCGCGGGCGATCGGAGCGCGCCAGCACCCAGGCATGCGCAACGCCGCTGAGCGTCGAGCCGTGCGAGGTGCGCGCCATGTAGTATTCGACATTGCGCCTGAGATGCTCGGGCCCGAACGGATAGCCCAGCCGCTCGAAGATCTGGTAGAGCTCATCTGCCGTGAACAGATAGAACAGCATCAGCACATCGGCCTGTTTCGAGGCCTTGTACCGGTTCACCGCATCGTCCTCCGCCTCGAGAATCCGGTCGAGGCGCTGGATGTCGCCGTATTTCTCGCGGTAGCCTTCCCAGTCGAACTCCTCGAGATCGTCATAACCCTCGAACTGGCTGACGATACCGTCGCCGTGGAAGGGCACGCGCAGCTTGCGGCTGATCTCGTACCAGCGTTCGCGCTCGTCAGGCGTCAGCCCCATGGTCTCGCACAGCCGCTCGGCCTGCAGGGTGGGCACGGCTTCGAGCACATCCTCGGCGCGCGCCAGCAGCCAGGAGACCATCACATTGGTATAGGCGTTGTTGTCGATGCCGCCTTCCTCGCTCGGATCGACGCCGGGATAGGCCGTGTGATACTCGTCCGGCCCCATCACGCCCTTGATCTCGTAGCGATCGATCTCGGCATTGTAGGTCGCGATCGAGGCCCAGAACCGGGCGATCTCGAGGAACATCTCGGCGCCGAAAGCGGTGAGGAACTCGTAATCGTCGGTGGCTTCGTAATATTGCCAGATATTGAAGGCGATGGCCGCGTTGACATGGCGCTGGCGGTGGGTGTTGTCCGGGTTCCAGCGCCCCGATTCCGGGTTGAGATGCAGCTTCTGCGTCTCCTCGCGCCCGTTGGAGCCGCTCTGCCAGGGGAACATCGCGCCTTCGAACCCCTCCTCGCGTGCAGCCCGTTTCGCCTCGGGCAGGCGCCGGTGGCGATAGCGCAGGAGCGCGCGCGTCAGCGTCGGCAGGCGCAGGCTGAGGAAGGGGAAGATGAACAGCTCGTCCCAGAAGATATGCCCGCGATAGGCCTCGCCGTGCCAGCCGCGCGCGGGGATGCCGACATCGAGATCGATGGAATGCGGTGAAGCGGTCTGCAGGCAGTGGAAGATGTGCACCCGCAGCTTCAGCTCCGTCTCGGCCATGTCGCCGTCGGTGAGCTCGATGTCGCAATCCTCCCACAGATGCCGCCAGGCGATTTCGTGAGCGGCTTGCAGATCGGCGAAATCACCGGCATTGCCGAGCGTGCGCTTGGCCTCGAGCCCGGCCTCGGCGATGGCCCAGTCGCGCGAATTGTGCAGGGCAACGACCTTCTCCGCCGTGATCGGCGCGCCTTCGCGGGCCTCGCAGGTGATGATCTGCCAGATGCGGCGGTCGGAGCCGTGGGTTTCGTATTCCGGATGCACGTTGCAATCATCGCAATGGATGCGCGTACGCGCCGCCATGGCCAGCTCGATGCGTGACTGGTTGGTGCGCGCACGCAGATACAGCGTGTCGGCGCCCAGATGGTCGAGTTCCAGAATGTCGAGATGCTGCGAGGCCAGCTGGCGATAGCGCGCCACGCCGTTATTGGTGACACTGCCGTCGAGCCCGGAGCGGAACTGCATCTTGCCCGACCAGTTTTCCGGCGTGATCGTCACCGCGAGCGCCGCCAGATGACGCTCGGCCATGGAGACGAGCCGCTTCTCGCTCCAGCGGGTGATCCGGCCCTCACCGTCGCGTGCCCGGATCTCGCGCAGGAGCAGGCCGCGCTTGAGATCGAGGGATTGCCGGTAGGAGAGGATCTCGACCTCGTCGATATGGAACCATGGCCCCTCGCCGATGCGAAAGCTCAAGGGCAGCCAGTTCGGCAGATTGACGAGATCCTCGTTGTCGATCTTGCGACCCGAGACCTCGCTGGTGAGCCGGTTATAGCCGCCGGCGAGATAGGTGCCGGGATAGTGCTTGCCGTCATCGGCAGTGTCGGGGCTCGCGCCGCGCGTGGCGAAATAGCCGTTGCCGAGCGTGCACAAGGCCTCGTGCAGCCCTTCGCGATCGGCATCGTAGGAATCGTAGGTCAGCACCCAGCCGAGGGTATCGTCGCTCATGCGGTCCTTCCTGGATTGAATCAACAGGTCACGACGCGAACGCGCCGCAGGGGATCGCGGTTCCGGCAGAGTTTGCCTGATACGCATATCGATTATGCCCGTCTTCGCTCGCGCACCATATGCGGGTTGCCCCTTATGACGCGCGTCATGAAGACATCTCCGGGCGGGGTGGCGTTTGCCCAACGCGGGTGTCCGCGGTATCGGTGAACCGGGTTCGACGGAGAAACCGGCTTTGGACACCACGATCTGGATCTGGCTGGGCATCGCCCTGTGCCTGTCGCAATCGGCGATGCTCTCGGGGCTCAATCTGGCCGTGTTCAGCATCTCCCGGCTGCGCCTCGAAGCGGCGGCGAAGGGCGGGGATGCGGATGCGCAGGCGGTGCTCGCG
>PXAW01000063.1 GCA_003567055.1 Hyphomicrobiales bacterium | reverse complement strand
CGCCCAAGCAGCATCTCGGCTTCGAATTCGCCGCCTGGTACTGGCACTTCGTCGACGTGGTCTGGATCTTCCTGTTCGCCTCGATCTACGTCTGGGGCTATGGCGGTTGATCGCACCCCGGCTGACACGGCGCCACCGGCGCACTACATCAAGGGCGGCCTTCGGGTCGCCCTTTTCGCTTGAGGCGCATGCGGGGGCTGCCTCATCACCCATGCAGGACGCATCAAGGATCAATCATGGCGTATCAACCGGGCCACCAACCGGGAAACGAACCCTCACCCATCGCAGCCGGCTTGCGCGGACGCTGCCCGCGCTGCGGCGAGGGGCACATGTTCGACGGGTTCCTTGCCCTGCCGAAGACTTGTGATCACTGCGAGCTCGATTACGATTTCGCCGATTCGGCGGATGGTCCGGCGGTGTTCATCATGTTCATCGTCGGCTTCGTCGTGGTGGGGCTTGCCATGTGGGTGGAATTCACCTTCATGCCGCCGGTCTGGCTGCATCTGGTGATGTGGTTCTCGCTGACGATCGTGCTCGCCCTCCTGCTCGCGCGCCCGCTCAAGGGGGTGATGATCGCCCTGCAATACCACCACCGCGCCGAGGAAGGGCGCCGGGAGAAGTGAACACGCCGATGCCTGATCCGCAGGTCGCATCACCGGACGAGATTGCAGGCGCCGCACGCCCCGGCCCGTCCAATCGCGCGCTGATCGCCGCCGCGATCGCCACCGTGATCTCGCTCATCATCCTGATCACCCTCGGCAACTGGCAGATGGAGCGCCTCGCCTGGAAGGAAGGGCTGATCGCGCAGATGCAGGAGCGCGCCTATGGCGAGCCGGGCGCGATCCTGCCGCCGGAGCAATGGGCCGATTACGTGCCGCAGGAGGAAGAGTATCGCCGGGTCGCCGTGACCGGGCGCTTCCTGCATGAGCACGAGGTCGCCGTGCACGGGCTGATGCCCACCAGCACCCGCGGCAATCCCGTGCAGGGCTTCTACCTGCTGACCCCGCTGGTGATCGGGCCCGATGCGCTGGTCTTCGTCAATCGCGGCTTCGTGCCGACCTCGATGCGCGATCCCGCTGCGCGCCCCGCACCCCCGCCGGAAGGCGAGGTGAGCCTCACCGGCCTCGTGCGCGCACCGGAGGAGCGGGCCCTGTTCGTGCCGGAGAATATCCCTGAAGCCGAGCGCTGGATGGTGCGCGATATCGCGCAGATGGCCGATGCGCGCGGTCTCGACGCAGTCGCGCCCTTCTACATCGATGCGGAGTTCGATCCGACGGCGCCGGACTGGCCGCGCGCCGGTGCGACCGTTCTCGATCCGCCCAACAATCACCTGCAATATGCCCTGACCTGGTACGGCCTCGCCGCCGTGCTCGCGGTGATCTTCCTGATCTATGCGCGACCGCGTCTGCGCAGCCTGTTGCGGCGCGGCTGAAGCCTGCGGCAATTTGAACCGCCGCGCCGCCGCGCCACTTTCACCGCGCCCGCTCTATCTCGCCGGTAGCAGGCAATGCGCGGGATCCGCGCCGGGGCAGGGAGGAAAACGGTGATGTCGGTGGCAGCGCTGATCGTCGTCGCGCTTCTTTTCGGAGGCATGGTGCTTTATTCGTTCGGCTTCGCCGCCTTCGTCTTCAAGGCGCTGCCGGCGGAGACGGCGGGTGCGCTGATCCGGCAGGCATTCCCGCATTTCTATGTCTTCGTCATCGCCGTATCCGGCCTCGCGGCACTCCTGCTGGTGCCTGTGGACGGGGTGAGTGCGGCGCTGATGGCGCTCGTCGCGGTGAGCACCATCCCCACGCGCCAGACCCTGATGCCGGCGATCAACAATGCCCGCGATGCCGGCGCCATGCGCCGCTTCGCCTGGCTGCACGGCGGATCTGTGGCGATCACGCTCGCCCATATCCTGGCCGCCGGCTACGTTCTGGCACGTTTCCTCTGACGCTGCATCGAGGCTTGCGCGCGGCTTTTTCGCAGCTTGCGCACGACCTGCGCGCAGCGTCGGGGCGCCTGTTCGCGCCTTGCGTGTTCCCCACCGTCAATCTTTATCCGGCATGGAAGTTACCGATCGGGAAAGGTTAATCAAATACATATCCCGCGAGCACTGGCCCAGCTTGAGAAATCGCCGATGGTTTCGCATTTAAATTTGATTCACGACAATAGGTAAACTTGAAATTCATCCTGTTATTTAAACTCGTTTTCATCCGGGAAACTTATGTTCGTCTCAGAAACAGATCGGGCCCCACGGTCCGGCATCAACAACAGTGAGGCGCGTTATGAGCAATCTTGCGAAAGCTTTGAAGGACCCGGTGGAGCAGGCGGAAGGTACGGAGATCAAGCCGCAATATCTGGAGGCGCTGCATCTCGTCGAACGCCTGCATCGCCGCCTGCTCGACGTCATCAAGGACGAGTTCGAGCGGCGCGGGCGCGACGATGTCAACAGCGTCCAGGCGCTCCTCATCTACAATATCGGCGACAAGGAACTGACCGCGAGCGAATTGCGCACGCGCGGCTACTATCTCGGCTCGAACGTCTCCTACAACGTGAAGAAGCTGGTCGAGATGGGCTATCTGCACCATGCCCGCTCGCGGGTTGACCGCCGCTCGGTGCGCATCAGCCTGACCGAGAAGGGCCGCGACATCCACGACATGGTGCGTTCGCTCTACGAAAAGCATTCGCGCACGATCCAGCCGATCGGTGGCATTTCCGACGAGGATTTCGAGCGCCTCAATACTGCCCTTAACCGGCTCGAGCGCTTCTGGACCGACCAGATCCGCTATCGTCTGTGATCGCGAAAGCGGATTTACGAAGGCTGGGTCTTGTCGCGGTAGCGGCACAGATCGATGATCGGGCAGCGCGGGCAATCGGGTTTGCGCGCCTTGCAGATATAGCGCCCGTGCAGGATCAGCCAGTGATGGGCGTGCCGGCGATAGGGGGCGGGAACGATCGGCGTCAGCGCCGCCTCCATCGCGTCGGCGGTCCTGGCATATGCCAGCGGGATCCTGTGGGCCACGCGGAAAATGTGGGTATCGACGGCGATGGTGGCCTCGCCGAAGGCGATGTTGACCACGACGGCGGCCGTCTTCTTGCCGACACCGGGCAGCGCCTCGAGCGCCGCGCGCGATGGTGGCACCGCGCCGCCATATTGCTCCACCAGAATCCGCGATAAAGCGATGACGTTCTTCGCCTTGGCCCGATACAGGCCGATGGTGCGGATCTGTTCGCGCACCGCGTCCTCACCCAGAGCCAGCATGGCCTCCGGTGTGTCGGCGCAGGCGAAGAGCCGGCGCGTCGCCTTGTTCACGCCGGCATCGGTCGCCTGGGCCGAGAGCACCACGGCGACGAGCAGCGTATAGGGATCGCGGTATTCGAGATCCGAGCGCGGCTCGGGATTGGCCTGGGCGAGGCGGGCGAAGATTTCCTTGCGGGTTTTCGGCCCCACCGGTCTGGGAGAAGCGGGTGCGGGCGATGCGGCTTTCTGCGCGGTCGATCCTGTCGCGCGCGCGGGCGCGGCTTTTCGTCTCGCCTGTGTCACCCGGCGCCCTCCCTTCAAACTGATCCGTAACGCTCTATAATAGGGATCTGGGTTGCGGCAAGATGTTGGGACAGG
>PXAW01000315.1 GCA_003567055.1 Hyphomicrobiales bacterium | reverse complement strand
GTGGGGAGAGCGGTCTGCGTCATCCGCCGCCGTTGAAGCATTTGCACGCGGGTCACCCCACCCTTGATCCCTCCCCTGAGGGGAGGGAAAACGCGCACTTCATCGACGACGACGACACCCACAACACTGCGCCTCCACGCAAGCCCAACCCTCGCCGAGTGTACCCGTTTCGCTGGGGAAGGGGAGCCCGAATTTCCTGCAGACGCTGCCCGGTCGTCGTGCAGATTCTGCTATTTCTAAATTGTTCGAATAATGATTGACGCGGGTTTTCGGCGCCCGCATTGTGGCGCCATGACGCAGACGAAAACGCCGCTTCCCGATGTCGATCTCACGCAAATGGCCGCGCAGCTCGAAGCGCTCGGCCATCCCACGCGGCTGGCGCTCTATCGCCTGATGGTGCGGGCCGGGCCTGAGGGCATTCCCGTGGGCCGGTTGCAGGAGGCGCTCGGCATTCCCGCCTCGACGCTCTCGCATCATCTGGCCAAGCTGACCGCGCAGGGCCTCGTCAGCCGCGAACGCCAGGCGACGACGCTGATCTGCCGGGCCGATTTCGACACGATGAACGGCCTCGTCGGCTTTCTCAACGACGAGTGCTGCGCGGATTCCTGCACGCGGGCGCGGCCGGACGCGCCTGTTGCGGCGGATGGTGATGCATGACGCGGATGACCCCGCCGCGAGCCGTGGTGATCTCGGCTCTCGGCATCACCCAGATCCTCGCCTGGGGCTCGACCTATTATCTGCTCGCCGTTCTGGCCGAACCCATCGCACGCGAAACCGGCTGGCCGCTGACCATGGTGGTGGGCGGGCTGACGCTGGGGCTGATCGCTGCGAGTATCGTCTCCCCGCGCGTCGGCAACGCGATCCAGGCCACGGGCGGGCGCCCGGTGATGAGCGCTTCCTCGCTGATCATGGCCGCAGGGCTCGCGGGCCTCGCCTTCGTCGATCACCCGGCACTCTATTTCGCGGTGTGGATCCTGCTCGGGATCGGCATGGGGGCCGGGCTTTATGACGCGGCCTTCGCCACGCTCGGGCGGCTCTACGGCAAGGATGCGCGCGGCGCGATCACGGCGCTGACGCTCTATGGCGGCTTTGCCAGCACCCTGTGCTGGCCGCTCAGCGCCTTTCTCGTCGAAACGCTCGGCTGGCGCGGCGCCTGCCTGACCTATGCCGGGGTGCATCTGTTCATCAATCTGCCGCTGCATGTCTTTGCCCTGCCGCGTTTTGCGCCCGAGGATCCCGCACGTCCGCGCCAGAGCCGCCGGGAGATCCTCGGGGCGCTCTTGCGCGGGCGCGAGAGTGGCGGCGCACGCATGACCCTGCCGCAGGGCGATCGCCTGCTCTTTGCTCTGCTCGCCACCGGCCTCACCATCGGCGGCATCGCCTCCGCCGTGCTCTCGGTGCATCTCCTGACCGTGTTGCAGGCGCGCGATATCGCGCTCGCGGCGGCGGTGGGGCTCGGTGCGCTGGTCGGGCCGAGCCAGGTCGGCGGGCGAATCCTCGAAATGCTGATCGGGCGAAAGTTTCATCCGCTCTGGACGGCTTTCGCCTCGGCCATGCTGATCCTGGCCGGCGTCAGCCTGCTCGCCGGCCACGCGCCGCTGATCGCACTGGCGCTGATCTTCTACGGTGCCGGGATCGGGATCCGCTCGATCGTGCGCGGCACGCTGCCGCTCGCCCTGTTCGATCCGGGTATCTACGCCACGATGATGGGCCGCCTCGCCGCGCCGATCCTGCTCGTGGGCGCGCTCTCGCCGCTGGCTGCGGCCTGGATCATCGACGCATTCGGCACCGACGCATTGCTCGCCATCCTTGTCGCCCTGTGCGGCCTCGACGTGGCCCTCATGGCTGCCGTCGCCTGGGCGGCGGCGCGCCGGGCGCGGCAGGCTTTGACTGGGGCGCCCGCAGACCCGCAGACTTGACCGCGCCGCCCTCGCTCAGCAGGGTGACGTAAGGGCATTTCTCGTCGGCGCCGGTTTGGGATATGATGGCGTGGAGAGAAAGAGCGCGTCGCAATCGCCGTTTCGAGGATTCGAGGAACCATGTCTGCCCTGGAAACCATGTCTGCCTTGCCGGATTTCACCACGCTGCCCTATGCCCCGACGCCTGTCCCCGCCCGCGAAATCGCGGATGCGGCCGTCTGGACGACGCCGGAGGAGATCGCCGTGAAGCCAGTCTATGGCCCGCAGGATCGTGACGGCCTGCCGGGGGTCGACAGCTTCCCCGGCATCGCGCCCTATCTGCGCGGGCCCTATCCGACGATGTATGTGAACCAGCCCTGGACCATCCGGCAATATGCCGGTTTCTCCACGGCGGAGGATTCGAACGCGTTCTACAGGCGCAACCTCGCCGCCGGGCAGAAGGGGCTCTCGGTCGCCTTCGATCTCGCCACCCATCGCGGCTATGATTCGGACCATCCGCGCGTCTCCGGCGATGTCGGCATGGCCGGGGTGGCGATCGATTCGATCTACGACATGCGCACGCTGTTCTCCGGCATTCCGCTCGACCGGATGAGCGTGTCGATGACCATGAACGGCGCGGTTTTGCCCGTCATGGCGCTCTATATCGTCGCCGCCGAGGAGCAGGGGGTGAGCCCGGACAAGCTCTCGGGCACGATCCAGAACGACATCCTCAAGGAATTCATGGTGCGCAACACCTATATCTACCCGCCCAAGGGGTCGATGCGCATCATCTCCGACATATTCGGCTATACCTCGCAGAACATGCCGAAATTCAATTCCATCTCGATCTCCGGCTATCACATGCAGGAGGCGGGGGCGACGCAGGATCTCGAGCTCGCCTATACCCTGGCCGACGGGGTCGAATATATCCGCGCCGGGCTCGCGGCGGGGCTCGATATCGATCGTTTCGCCCCGCGCCTGTCGTTCTTCTGGGCGATCGGGATGAATTTCTTCATGGAGGTCGCCAAGCTGCGCGCCGCGCGCCTGCTCTGGGCCGAGCTCGTGCAGCAATTCGAGCCGAAGAATGCCAAGTCGCTGGCATTGCGCACCCATTCGCAGACTTCGGGCTGGTCGCTCACGGCGCAGGACGTGTTCAACAACGTCACCCGCACCTGCATCGAGGCGATGGCGGCGACGCAGGGGCATACGCAATCGCTGCATACCAATGCGCTGGACGAGGCGCTCGCCCTGCCCACCGACTTCTCCGCCCGGATCGCGCGCAACACCCAGCTCTTCCTGCAGCAGGAGAGCGGCACCACGCGCATCATCGATCCCTGGGGCGGTTCGTATTACGTCGAGCGCCTCACCGCCGATCTGGTGGCGCGGGCGCGCGAGCATATCCGCGAGATCGAGGGGCTCGGCGGCATGGCGCGGGCCATCGAGAAGGGCGTGCCCAAGCTGCGCATCGAGGAGGCGGCGGCCAAGACCCAGGCGCGCATCGATTCGGGCCAGCAGATCGTCACCGGCGTCAACGCCCATCGCCCGGGCGAGGATCGCCCGGTGGAGGTGCTCAAGGTCGACAACGCCAATGTGCGCAAGATGCAGCTCGACAAGCTCGCCCGCCTGCGCGGCGAGCGCGACCAGGGCGCCGTCGATGCTGCCCTCGATGCGCTGGCGAAGAGTGCCGAGACCGGCGAGGGCAACCTGCTC
>PXAW01000162.1 GCA_003567055.1 Hyphomicrobiales bacterium | reverse complement strand
GATCGGCGACGACTGCATCGATCACGTCGAGCGACAGTTCGAGCCGGTCCGCCTCCTCCGCGTCGATGGTGAAATTGAGATCGAACCCCTTGGCCTTGCGCGCGAGTTCGATGACCTGCGGCACGATCTCCTCGAGCACCTTCTCGCGGTTGAGCGCCTCGTAGCGCGGATGCAGCGCAGAGAGCTTCACCGAGATTCCCGGGCGCTCCGGCAGCGGGCGGTTGCCGGCAATGCGCCCGATCGTTTCAATCGCATGGGCGTAGCTGTCGAAATACTTCTTCGCGTCCTTGCGGGTGCGCGCGCCCTCGCCGAGCATGTCGAAGGAATAGCGATAGACGCGGCCCTTGGGCGATTGCGCGCGCTTGAGCGCTTCCTCGATGGTCTGGCCGAGAACAAAGTGATTGCCCATGATGCGCATGGCCTGGCGCGTCGCGGTGCGCACGGTGGGCACGCCGAGGCGCTTGGTCATCTGCCGCAGGATGCCCTCGGGCGTCTCGCCGGGCTGGATGACACGCGCGGTCATGCCCAGCGCCCAGGCCGAGGCATTGACGAGGAAGGCGCCGGATTTCGTTTCGTGATGCGCGAAATCGCCCTGGCCGAGCTTGTCCTCGATGAGCTGATCCGCCGTGCGGGAATCGGGCACGCGCAGAAGCGCCTCGGCCAGCACCATGAGCGCGAGGCCCTCACGGGTGGAGAGCGCATATTCCTGCAACATGTCCTCGATGCTGCCGAAGCCGCCGGCCTCGCTGCGGATCGCCATGATCATGTCGGTGGCGAGCCTGTCGACCCGCTGACGCGTGCGCGCATCACTCGCCCGCCTGGAAAGCAGCCGCCGCGCGAGTGCGTGATCATCCTCCGCATAGGGGGCGGCGAAGCTGGTGGTGGCAGAAGTCACGGCATCCATGAACGTCACTCCGTTGCGGCAAGCAGGCCTTGAAGCGTCAGCTGGTTCGAAAATAACGCGTTCCGCTCCGCAGATCGATTGGCATTTTTCGCAATTTTCCGTGACTTGTGCGGAAGATCATCTATCCTTTAGTGATTATGACGGAAATCGATCGCACAGCCCGGCGCATCCTTAAGGAACTCCAGCGGGACGGGCGCCTCGCAAATGTCGAACTCGCCGAGCGCATCGGCCTCTCGCCGACGGCAACCGGCGAACGCCTGCGCCGCCTGCAGAAGGACGGCGTGATCACCGGCTTCGGCGCGCGGATTGCGCCCGGGAAACTCGGGCTCGGATTGCTCGTCTTTGTCGAAGTCTCACTCGACAAGACGACGCCGGATGTCTTCGAGCGCTTCGCCGAGGCCGTCAGGCGGGCCCCGGAAGTGCTTGAATGTCATATGGTTGCGGGTGGATTCGACTATCTGATCAAGACCCGTTTCGGCACGATGAGCGCCTATCGCCGGTTTCTCGGCGAGGGCCTGCTCTCGCTCCCCGGTGTGCGCGAGACGCGCACCTACGCCGTCATGGAGGAAGTCAAGACCGACGGGCCGCTGCCCGTGTGAACGTCCGCGCGGCACCGGCTTTATGATGCGTATCGGACGGTGAGTGTTGCAGCGACCGCACAGCGCGCGGATGCGCAGTCGGCTAGAGTGAAGGCGATTCGAGGGTTCCACGCAGATAGCCGGGCCCGCCCCATCACTTGAGCATATTGCAGATCCATGCCGCGCAACCAGCGAAAGACAGTCGATCCGGTACTCTCCGCCGCAGCCTTGCTGCGGCGTATCGGCTTCATGCTGCTGCTGACGGTGCTGCCGGTTTTCGCCATGGTCTCGCGCCGGGCCGTTGTCCTGCTGATGCCGATCGCCGTATCGCTGATCATCGTCGCGGCCCTGATCGACGGCCAGCAGCGTCCTTTCGCGCGGGTCAACCGCCGCTTCGCCGCCTCGCCGCCGGTTCTCGCAACATTGATACTGACGATGTGGATCGGCATGAGCCTGATCTGGGCGCCTTATCCGGACCCGGCGCTCAGCCGCGCCGTCAGCCTCGTCGCGACCGCCGCACTCGGTCTGGCGGGTTATTACGCCCTGTCCGACCGGACACGCTCGGCCAATCTCTATCTCCTGCCGATCGGGGTTGCAGCGGCGGCGGTGACGGGCGCATTGGTCGCGCTGGCGATGACGCGCGGTGCTGTTCCGGGTATAGCGCCCGTCGCGCTCGAGCGCGGCATGGCGCTCGCGGTGCTGGCCGTATGGCCGGCGACGGCATGGATGCACTCACGCGGGCGCGACGCGCAGGCGCTCGTCGTCGCGGCATCGGTTGGGCTGATGACATTGCTCGCGCCCACCTGGCTGCCGCTGGTCGCCTTCATCGCAGGGGCATTCGTCTGGGTGCTCGCCGCTTCCTATCCGCGCGCAATGACGGCAATCCTCGCGACGGGAGCTGCTGTCATGGTGGTCTCCGCTCCCCTCTTCGCCTTCATCGCGACGCCGCTCGGACCCGGCGTGACCGGCGGTGGCATCAATGCTCTGGCGGTCTGGCGGGAGATCATGCTCGACGACCCGCTGCGGATCGTTACCGGCTACGGGCTCGAGGCGGCTCAGCGCTCCCGCATGGCCGGTGACCTGCCGTGGAATGCGCCGAATTCGCTGCTCTTCGAGATCTGGTATGAGCTCGGTATCGTCGGCGCCGTCGCGATCGCCATCGCTCTCGCGGGTGCCGTCCGGGCGGCGGCGCGGCGCCAGCCGATCCTGATACCCGGCGGTCTCGCCTGTTTCACCTCCGCCTTCACCTTCGCAGCATTGGGGATTGCGAGTACGCAGATGTGGTGGATCACCGGGCTGATCGTCGTCGCGCTGGCTTTCGTCGCCGTAACGCGCGGCCAGTTCCGCACGAGCCGCCCCAAAATGGTATTCCCCGGCAAGCCCGCAGCTGACGACACGGTGGGGTAACGGCGCGCCCCTTCACAGGGCGCGCCTTCGCCGTCACCCCGAGCCCGGATCATGCCCGGGTCTCAGGCTGCGGAGATTTCCTGCATCCGCAGCTTCTCGACCTCGGCCGCAAGCCGCCCCTCCTCGACGGCATGACAGCGCACGTCGATCTCGCCCGGAAGCGTCGTCACTCCCGGCGTTTCGCTCTTGCAGCGCTCGTTGGCGAAGGGGCAGCGCGGGTGGAAATGGCAGCCTGACGGCGGCGAGATCGGGCTCGGCACCTCACCACCAACCGGAATGCGCTTGCGCCCGGTCATTTCGAGATCGGGAATCGCATCGAGCAGCATGCGCGTATAGGGATGCTGCGGGTTCTTGAAGATCTCGCGCGCCGGCCCGACCTCGACGAGCCGACCGAGATACATCACGCCCAGATAATCCGAGATGTGGTAGACCACCGCGAGATCGTGGCTGATGAAGAGGTAGGACAGCCCGAGCTCGCGCTGGAGATCCTTCATCAGATTGAGAATCTGCGCCTGAACCGAGACGTCGAGCGCCGATGTCGGCTCGTCGCAGACGAGGAATTCCGGCTCGGAAGCGAGCGCGCGGGCGATCGAGATACGCTGCCGCTGGCCGCCGGAGAACTCGTGGGGGAATTTCTCCCCGTCGCGCGCCGAGAGCTTGACGCGCTCCAGATTCTGCGCAACCCGCCGCGAAATCTCGCGCTCATCGCTGGCGATGCCATGCGCCCG
>PXAW01000638.1 GCA_003567055.1 Hyphomicrobiales bacterium | reverse complement strand
TGCCCGATTTGCCCGTTCCGGGGATGCCGGCCAGTTCTTCCGCGGAAATGTTTTCCTGGCGGGCAATGCTCCGCACCAGGGGGGAATAGAACCAGGCATCGATCACCGCAGCGGCGATGCCCCAGAAGCGCGGGTCGGCGTCTTCCTCGGGCAGGAAGATCGGGAAGCGACCGATGAAGCCACTCCCGCCCTGGACCAGATCGACCGGTCCGGCGAGGACCAGTCGGCCCGTATCCCTGGCGCGCAGGGCGGCCTCCCTCTGCGGACCGGGTTTGCTGTAATCGAGACCCAGAGCCGCGCGATTGCCGGCGAG
Organism: Hyphomicrobiales bacterium; assembly: GCA_003567055.1. GTDB lineage: Bacteria > Pseudomonadota > Alphaproteobacteria > Rhizobiales > Beijerinckiaceae > Saliniramus. Next base: position 3,305 of record PXAW01000638.1, on the reverse strand, counting down.
CGGATAGACCATGTTGACGACGAGGTCGGGCGCCAGGGCGATGTTGCGCAACTCGTTGTCGCCCCGGATCAGACTGGAGGCGAGGCTTTCGAAACGCGCCTGATCGAGATCGGGCTCGCTCTCGATCACGGTGACGAGGCCACGCACCAGCTGGATATTGGCGTTGATGCCGCCTTCGAGCTTGGCGCGGATGACGCTGACCTTGTCGAGCACCTGGGCGCGCATGCTCTGTTCGGCGAGGGTGCGGGCCTGATGTTCTGCGAAGATCCAGGCCGCCACGATGACCACGAGCGCGATGACGACGGGCAGCGTCGTCGGCTGCAACGGACGGCTTTGCCAGGTCGTGTGCGAATCGGGTGGGGGCCTTTTCAAGCGAAACTCCGTGAAACGCCCTTTGCAGGAACGCTTCACGCTGGGGCAAGCCCATGAATTTCAGGTTAAACCGTCACCGATCCGACAGATAAACCGCAGCAATCGCGAAAATACAATCTCAGATCAGCTGTCTATCGCAAATCGCCCGGACGTTCCCCCGTCGCCCAGGCCAAAGCCGCTTCCAGGCGGTCATTGCCCCAGAACATCTCGCCATCCTCGGTGAAGAAGGTCGGTGCGCCGAAGATATGGCGCGAGCGGGCTTCTTCCGTCAGGGCGCGCAGGCGGGTCTTGTTGGCGTCGCCGGTGGCCGCCTTCATGATCACGTCCGGATCGAGGCCGCAGGTCTCGAGAATGGCGCGCACGGCGGAGGGCTCCTCGATGGAGCGGCCTTCGCCGAATTCGGTGCGATAGACGGCACGGGTGAATTGCGGCCCCCAGGGCTCGTCTGCGCCGAGGAGCGCCACCCGTGTCGCCGTCAGGCTGTTCTGGGGAAAGGGGGCGGGCCTGACCAGCGGCAGGCCGATCCGCGCCGCCTCGCGCGCCATGTCGCGCCACATATAGCGCCCCTTGGCGGGGTAGAGATTGAACGGCGAGGTGTTCCAGCCTTGCGTGGAAAAGATCGGCCCGAGCAGAAACGGGCGCCAGCGCACGACGACGCCGGCCTCGCGCGCCGCCTCCTCGATGCGCATGGCAGAGAGGTAGGAATAGGTCGAGGCGAATTCGTACCAGAATTCGATGACCGGAGTGCGCGCCATGAGGGCATCCTTCGAATCGATATGCACAGGGTGAAGGCTAACGGCGAAACCCGCAAGCGGGTTGCGTCCTTCGCGGTTGCGTCCGGGCCGCTTGTGCTTATAAACACAGCCATCACCCCTCCCGATGAAATTCGGCGAAAACAAGTTCGAGACCGTCCATGACCGACAAGCGCGTGAAGAAAGTGGTGCTGGCCTATTCCGGCGGCCTCGACACCTCGATCATCCTGAAATGGCTGCAGACGACCTATGGCTGCGAGGTGGTGACCTTCACCGCCGATCTCGGCCAGGGCGAGGAGCTCGAGCCCGCGCGCCAGAAGGCGCTGCTGCTCGGCATCAAGGAAGAGAACATCTTCATCGAGGATCTGCGCGAGGAATTCGTGCGTGATTACGTCTTCCCGATGTTTCGCGCCAATGCGGAATACGAGGGCGTCTATCTGCTCGGCACCTCCATCGCCCGCCCGCTGATCTCGAAGAAGCAGATCGAGATCGCCGAGAAGGTCGGCGCCGATGCGGTGGCCCACGGCGCCACCGGCAAGGGCAACGACCAGGTGCGCTTCGAGCTGGCCTATTACGCGCTCAAGCCCGATGTCACGGTGATCGCGCCGTGGCGCGAATGGGACCTTCTGTCGCGCACCAGGCTGATCGAATTCGCCGAGCAGCACCAGATTCCGATCGCCAAGGACAAGCGCGGCGAGGCGCCCTTCTCGGTCGATGCCAATCTCCTGCACACCTCCTCCGAGGGCAAGGTGCTGGAAGATCCCGCCGACGAGGTGCCCGATTACGTCTATTCGCGCACGATCGGCCCGGAGGAGGCGCCCGACCAGCCGACCGTGATCACCATCGGCTTCGAGGAGGGCGACCCCGTCTCCATCGACGGCGAGAAGCTCTCCCCCGCCAACATGCTGGAACATCTCAACCAGCTCGGTCGCGAGAACGGCATCGGGCGGCTCGATCTGGTCGAGAACCGTTTCGTCGGCATGAAGAGCCGGGGCATGTACGAGACGCCCGGCGGCACCATCCTGATCACGGCGCATCGCGCCATCGAATCGATCACGCTGGATCGCGGCGCGGCGCATCTCAAGGACGAGCTGATGCCGCGTTATGCGGAGCTGATCTATAACGGCTTCTGGTTCTCGCCCGAGCGCGAATTGCTGCAGGGTCTGATCGACAAGAGCCAGGAATTCGTCACCGGCGAGGTCCGCCTGAAGCTCTACAAGGGCAACGTCATCGTCATCGGCCGCACCAGCCCGTTCTCGCTCTATGATCAGGAGCTGGTGACCTTCGAGGAAGGCGCCGTCGCCTATGACCACCGCGACGCGGAAGGCTTCATCAAGCTCAACGCCCTGCGCCTGCGCACCCTCGCGCAGCGCAAGAAGCGGCTGGGTGGCTGAAAGCGGCTGTGCATAGCGCAGCGCCTCGGCGGCTCGGAGTCGCGAGGATGAAAACAGGCGGCGGGCTTCAGGTGAGCCCGCCGCTTTTTTCTTGTGATTCGAGCGGCCCGGTATGGGCCTTCAGGCCGGCTGCGACGAGTGTCGACCAGACGGTTTCCGCGTCGTCGGCGAAGCTGAACAGGTCGAGATCGCCCGGCGCGATCATGCCGTGCTCGGCCAGCACATCGAGATTGACCACGGCCCGCCAATAGGCCTCGTCGAAGAGCACGATGGGCAGGCGCGGGGCCTTGCCGGTCTGCACGAGGGTGAGCAGCTCGAACAGCTCGTCGAGCGTGCCGAACCCGCCGGGAAAGATCACCAGCGCATTGGCCCGCATGGCCAGATGCATCTTGCGAATCGCGAAATAGTGGAAGCGGAAGGTCAGTTCCGGCGTCGCCCAGGGATTGGGCTCCTGCTCGCGCGGCAGGGTGATGTTGAAGCCGATCGAGGGCGCACCGGCATCGTGCGCGCCCTGATTGGCCGCACCCATGATGCCGTGGCCGCCACCGGTGGCGATGACGTTGTCGCGCGTTTGAGCCGCCGAATGCAGGGCCCCGCCACGCTGCGAGGCGATCCGGCCGAATTCCCGCGCCTGCGCATACCATTGCGGCTGGCGACCGGGCCCGTCCGGGCGCACACGGGCACTACCGAAGACGACGATGGTGGAGCGCCCCCCCCATTCCCGCAAGAGCTGCTCGGCTTTGGCGTATTCCAGCATGAAGCGCACGCCGCGCATCGAATCGCCGAG
>PXAW01000211.1 GCA_003567055.1 Hyphomicrobiales bacterium | reverse complement strand
GGCGCAGCTTGGCGACGATCTCTTCGGGCTTGTGGCGTTTCTTCGGCATTGGGTCCTCCTGATTGCCAAAAGACATACTTCAAGATGGACCAGTTCAAAGGGGGTGGATCACGAGCGGGCAGGACGGCTTTGTGGCCCGGATCAGACTCGATGCGCGCTCGCTCGCCAAGGTGACGGATTTCGCGCCGACACCAGGCATGCCGGCGGAGGTCTATATCAAGACGCGCGAGCGCAGCTTCGCCGAATACTTGCTGCAACCGGTCAAGGACAGCATGGCACGGGCGTTCAGGGAGGAGTGAGAGTTGTGATAATGTTACATAATAAAACCATTTCAGGGAAATTTTTCTTGTATACACAACTTTCAATACACACATCCTATTGTGACAGGGTTTTCAACGTCAAAAATTGACTCTCCAAATTGAATGTTTTAGAATAATTTGAATTAATCGATTTTTCTTCAATGGCAAAGCACTCAGCTTGCGGGGGATGCTATGAAGTATGTTGATTTGGATACTCCATCAAGTCATGTTGTGAATTTCCCTGGTAGATTGATTGTCATCAGTCGCCTTCAGATTGTACGCGAATGTCTTGTTGAAGAAATTCGCCGGCGTTACGGCATGCTGAACCTTCGTCATGCATCCTGCACTGAGAGCGCGACGGCTCTGGCTCCGGAGGCTCATGACCTTCTGATCGTCGATGCCAGCCACTCGGATTCCGAACTGGGGACGGATTCCTTGCGTGCGGCCTTTCCGCAGGCGCCGATCATACTTCTGACGCTGGACGGCGTCGCCAATATCGGCATCGCGGATACGGTGAAACTGCCCCCCTCCCTCGATGCGCTGTTGTTCATGGTCGGCGCCGCCTGCGGTCTGCACGGCCCCCAGCAGGAAAATCCTGAGGCGAATGGCGAGGACTGTGCCTCCGAATGGCAGGGATTGACCCCTCGCGAACGCGAGGTCGCTCGCGGCGTGATGGAGGGTAAAGCGAACAAGGTCATCGCCGCCGAACTCGGTTTGTCCGATAACACGGTCAAGATGCACCTCACCCAGATCATGCGCAAACTGAAGGTGACGAACCGAACCCAGGTCGTCTTGCTGCTGGGCTCGAAATCCGGGAAGCCGTATCCGCCAATGCCCCCTGCGGAAGCTGCGGGACCACCGAAAGAACGCCTGTCGCAGCAGTTCAGGCGCACGACGACGCGGGATCCTGAGCCGGTCAAAGGACGCAGCAGCGGCTCCGCCGCAGCCTGATCTGCCCGCTTCGCCCGACCCGTGCAAGCAGACAGCCCCCATGCAGCCCCCCTGATCGTCTCCCACGCATGCATGTTCAGGGTGATGCTCTACTGCATCGCATCCGCGTCAGCATCACGACGTATTCAACCGAATGTGAACGGAGAAAGCACCGACATCACATCGGCTTGAGCATGTAATATTTTCTCTCTCGCCAGCGAAATGCAAGGCAAGAACCGCAAGTCAGCGGCTCTGTCAAAGAAAGAGACCAGTCAAACAAATAAATTTGGCTACTCTTTGCATCGAATGGAGAGAAAAAATGTCGATCAATATCATGAACACTGGCAAAGCCCTTGCTCTCGCTTCAGTCATGGCGCTTGGAAGCTACTCCGTTTCGGCTCAGAATTTGGGCCTGGGGAATACCGAAGGTGATAGCGGTTGGCTGAACCCCTCCGCCATGGCGTCAGCTTCTCCCATGGCAAGCAGGGGTAACCTGGACAGCTATTCCGGTTACCAGGAAGGCGCTCAAGTCCAGCCCCAGGGTGGGCGCACCCTGCGCGGCCAGGGTGCGAACCCGAGACCCGCTCAGGCTGATCAGGCCGATTACGCCCAACGCCATTACCAGGAAGGTGAAACCCGCCAGCCCCATGGAGGCACTGCCATTCGCTGAGCCCGTCTCCTCCCCGCATCTCACCTGAACTGGAGCATCCCGGAGGATCAATCTCCGGGATGCTGTCTGTCTACAGGAAACCGTCCTCCGTCTACTTCCGATGCGGCGCGCGCACCAATCACAAGACACCGTCAGCGCCCCTCGTCCTCCACCAGCAATTCGACCCGCGCGCCGGCAAACCAGGTGCGCCCGTATTCGACGGGCCGGCCCTGGGGATCCACGTTGATCCCGACAGTACGCAACAGCGGGGCGCCGGGATCGAGCATGAGATGGCGCGCCTTGATGGCGTCGGCGATGGTGACCGAAAGCCGGGTCTCGCGCCGCGTGTAATCGTCGAGGCCGCAGCGCGCGAGCGCCGCCGTCACCGAATGCGTCTGCGCAAGCGCCTCCTTCAGGGCCGGAAAGCGGGTCGCGCAGAAAGCCGAGCGGAACAGCGCGATCGGCGTGCCGTCGGCGATGCTCACCCCCTCCCAGACATGCACCGGCGCGCCGGGTTCGAGATCGAGCGCCTGCGCCTCGCGCGGATCCGCCGGGCGCGTCTCGAGCCGCACGTGACGCTTCTGCGGATGCATCCCCGCCGCATGCAGGTTCTGGTGGAAGCGCGTGCGGCGCCCGATCCGGTAGCGCGTCGGACGCGCCGTCACGAACACGCCGGCGCCCCTTCGCGCATGCACGATCCCCGCCTCGGCCAGAGCCGCGAGCGCCCGGCGCACCGTGTGCCGGTTGGCGCAGAAGCGCGCGGCGAGCTGCGCCTCGCTGGGCAGCTTGTCGCCGGGCGCATAGAGCCCCGCCGCGAGATCCGCCTCCAGCGCATCGCGGATGCTGGCCCAGAGCGCGGTCTGATTCCCTGTCTCATCCATGTCGTGAAAATTTCATATTGCGGCGCTTGCGGGAAGTGCGCTTCCACGATATTTGTCTACTTGTATGGTTGTCTAGTTGTCGATTGCCTGAACAGCGAGACGTCACACCCCGTTACGAGGTCCCATGAGCGCGCCGAACGATCAAAGGGAACGCAAGCACTGGATGGGCCTGCTCGCCCGCAGCCGGCCCGGCGCGCTCGCAGCTCTGTGGCGTGATTTCCCCGAGGGCGCGGCCCATGCCGAGGAAGCCGGCATCACCTGGCTGCGCCGGCCCGAGACCGGCATGGTCATGGTGCGCGGGCGCGCCGGCGCGGTGGGCGCGCCTTTCAACCTGGGTGAGATGACCGTCACCCGCGCCTCCCTGCGCCTGCCCTGCGGCGCGATCGGGCATGGCTATGTGCAGGGACGCGATCACGAGAAAGCGCGCCTCGCAGCACTTGTCGATGCGCTGATGGCGGGCCCTCTCGCCGCGCGGGTCGATGCCGCGATCCTCCAGCCGCTGGCCGCCGCCGAGGCGCAGACGCGGTCCGCGCGGGCATCGCAGGCGGCGGCGACGCAGGTCGCCTTCTTCACCATGGTGCGGGGGGAATGACGATGGATGCCGCAGCTTTGTCGGGAGGCTTCGTAAACCCCGCCATTGACGCCGCGCGGGTGTTCCGCGCGGTGCTCCAGGCGATGGCGCGCCCGGGGCGGATCGCGCACATCACCGGCGCGAGCCCGCCGCCCGGCCTCTCCCCGGCGGCGGCTTCGGTGCTCCTGACGCTCGCCGACGATACCACGCCGGTCCATCTCGCCGGTGCCTGCGACAGCGCGGCGATCCGCGATTTCCTGCGCTTTCATACCGGCGCACCGATCGCCGGGCGGGAGGATG
>PXAW01000006.1 GCA_003567055.1 Hyphomicrobiales bacterium | reverse complement strand
GACGACGGATGCGCCTGCTTCCGCTGCCTGCAAGGCTGCGGCACAGCCCGCCATGCCGCCGCCGATGACGACGACGTCGACGCTTTCACTGCGCTCGGGTGCCGCGAATTCGGCGGCATGCACCTGCCCGATACGGAGACCGCCGGCGAGGCCGACGCCGCTCAATCCGATGGCTTTGAGAAGATTGCGGCGATCGGGGCCGTCTTGCGTATTCCTGCTCATGAGAATTCTCCTCCTGGTTCCGGCGCCGCCTCCATCGCTTTCGTTATGTGATGTCTTCTTCCGAATGGGCCCGCCGCCGTGATCCCTCGGGAAGCGGGTATGGCGGCTGCTTATGACACGTCCGGGCGGGTGCGCCCTGACGTTGGGGAACTATCGCCGGCGCACGGGCGCGCGGCGATGACCTGAGTCAAGGCTTCGGAGTACTGCTTACCTGTGGGAATATTGATCGTGCAGCTGCTGCTCGTGCTCTGCCGGCCCGCCTCAGCCGCGCCTTCTGCGCTCCCGCAGGATCACCCAGACGCCGCTCGTGATGATGATCCCGGCGCCGATGAAGGTCACGCCGTCGGGCATCTCGCTCCAGATCAGCCAGCCGAGCAGGGTTGCCCAGAGCATGGCCGTATAATCGAGCGGCGCGACGACCGAGGCCGGGGCGAGGCGGAAGGCCTGCGTCATCATGGTGATCCCCGCCGTGCCGCACAGCGCGATCGCCACGAAGAGCCACAGATGCTCCATCTGAACGGGAAACCAGACGAAGGGGACGAGGACGGCGCTCAGAAGCGCGCTCGTTCCGGTAAGATAGAAAAGCAGCGTCCAGACGCTCTCGCGGGTATCGACGAAACGGGATCCCAGCATCATCAGGGCATAGACGAAGGCGGTGGCGACGGGGAGCAGGGAGGCGAGCTGGAAGGTGGCACCGCCGGGCCGGACCACGATCAGCACACCGACGAAACCGCCGATCACCGCGAGCCAGCGCCGCCAGCCGACGCGTTCGCCCAGAAACGCCGCCGACAGCGCGATGATGAAGAACGGTGCCACGAAGATCAGCGCCGTCGCCTCGGCGAGTTGCAGAAAGCGCAGGCTGGTGAAGAAGAGAAACGTCCCCGCGACCCAGAGGATGCCGCGCAGGAGATGTACCGAGGGGCGATAGGAGCGCAGCGCGCCGGTGCCCCCCATCCGCAGCGCGATCATCAGGGCGAAGGGCAGGGCTATGACGTTGCGCAGGAAGAGGATCTGCAGCGGCGAATAGGTCTGTGTCAGCGTCTTGGCGATGGCGTCATTCACCGTCAGGAAAGCGACGCCGATGCACATCAGCGCGATGCCGGTCTGATGGCTCGCGGGCGCTGCGGGGGATGCCGTTTGCACGAGGCCCCCTTACCCTTCCCGATCCGCTGCGATCAGACGCCGGGCGATCACCTGGGCCTGGATCTCGGCGGCGCCCTCGAAGATCGAGAGGATGCGCGCATCGCACAGAACCCGGCTGATCGGATATTCCAGCGCGAATCCGTTGCCGCCATGGATCTGAAGGGCGTTGTCGGCAGCCGCCCAGGCGACGCGCGCGGCGAGCAGCTTGGCCATGCCGGCCTCGAGATCGCAACGCTTGCCGGCATCCTTCTCGCGGGCGGAATAATAGGTGATCTGACGCGCGATATGGATCTCTGCGGCCATCATGGCGAGCTTGTCGGCCACGCGCGGGAAGGCGATCAGCGGCTTGCCGAACTGGATGCGGTCCTGCGCGTATTGCAGGCCGAGATCGAGCGCCGATTGCGCCACGCCGACGGCCCGCGCCGCCGTCTGGATGCGTGCTGATTCGAAGGTCTGCATCAGTTGCCGGAAACCCTCGCCCTCGACATCGCCGAGGAGGTTTGCGCCGGCGACTTCGAAACCGTCGAAGGACAATTCGTATTCCTTCATGCCGCGATAGCCGAGCACCTCGATCTCGCCACCGGTGAGCCCGTCGATGGGGAACGGATCCTCGTCACTGCCGCGCGGCTTCTCCGCCAGCAGGATCGAAAGCCCGCGATGGCCGGGCTCCTCGGGGCGCGTGCGTACCAGCATGGTCATCAGATCGGCGCGCACCGGATGGGTGATCCAGGTTTTATTACCGTGGACCTTCCAGACATCGCCCTCGCGCACGGCGCGGGTCTTCAGGGAGGCCAGATCCGAGCCGGTATTGGGCTCGGTGAAGACGGCGGTGGGAATGATCTCGCCGGAGGCGATACCGGGCAGGAAACGCGCCTTCTGCTCGGGCGTGCCGGCGCCGAGAATCAGCTCTGCCGCGATCTCGGAGCGCGTCCCGAGAGAGCCGACGCCGATATAGCCGCGCGAGAGTTCCTCGGAGACGACGCACATGGAGACCTTGGTCAGGCCCATCCCGCCGAACTCTTCGGGAATGGTGAGGCCGAACACGCCGAGTTCGGCCATCTGGTTGATGATCTCCATCGGAATATAGGCGTTCTGTTCATGCCAGTGATGGGCGTGCGGCTCGACCTCCGCCTGGGAGAAGCGCCGCATCTCGCTGCGGATCGCCTCCAGGGTCTCGTCCAGGCCGGGATCGCCGTAAGTCGCCGTTCCGGAGGATTGCTGCATCAGCGCGACCAGTTGCGCGCGGTTTTCGGCCGTATTGCCGTCATCGATCAGCGTGGCGATGGCGGGGGTGTAGAACCGGGCGATCTCGCCATGGTCGAAGCCGAAGGCGGAAAGGCGCAGGATCTCGCCCTGGCTCATGGGGATGCCGTTGAGCGCCTGGGCGCAATACTCGCCGGCGCCGATGCGCACCAGCATCTCCTCCATCGCGCCGAAGCGCCCCTCGCCGGTCAGCCGTGTGCAATAGCTCGCGAGCTCGCGTACGGATTGGACATAGGTGGCGAGCCAGGCCAGCCCGTGAGCGGCATGCTGCTCGGCTTCGAGCCGCGACGCATCGACACGTCCCTCGACGACGACCTTCTCGCGCATCCGTGACGCGGCCTGCGCCAGCAGCGCTTCGAGCGATTGCGCGGCCTGGTCGAGAGTCTCGCCGAGTTCCGGCGCCGGATGCTGAGCGGCTGATGCGGCTGACATGGTTTCTCCGTGCGGTCTGCTGACATTGTTGTTCACGGAGTATAGGGCGCTCGCCTGCGGAAAAAAACGCGGGTTTCGCCCATGAGGCTCTGGTGGAAGACCCTTGGTTCCGTGGTGCAAGGCGCTGGCGCCCGGATGTCCCGTCCGGGCGCCGGGTCCGGTCGGGCATTATGCGTCCACCGTCTCGCTGCGCATGGCGCGGTCCTTGAGGGTGCGGAACTTGCCGGACATGCTCTCGAGCTTGGCCTCCCATTGCGGATCGGGGACCTGACCCTCGATGGTGCGGAAATAGGCCTGCAACAGGCAGGCCACGGCAAGCGGTTCCAGCAGGGCCGTCTTTACCGACCAGGCCAGGATCACCGCGACCAGCACGCCCGTCATCGCCATGTTGCCGGGATAGATGTTGGCGATCAGGGCGGCGGGGGCGAGCATCACGAAGAAGATCAGGATCGACAACCCGTAGACGAACAGTGTGATCCAGGCCGCATTGCGCAGCATCGGCCCGTAATTCTGGCCATAGAGAACCAGTGCCGTGCGCGCCGATTCCCAGGGGTTCGTCGCACGTGTGCGCATGCCATGGGCG
>PXAW01000464.1 GCA_003567055.1 Hyphomicrobiales bacterium | reverse complement strand
TCACATGCCCAACCTTAGCATCCGGTCAACGCGCCCCGCGATATCCGCAACGCTACGCATCCGGGCCGCCTCGCGCCGTCTCCGGCCTATCCAGAAGAACGCGAAACATGGCCTTTTCGTTCGGCGCCGGTGACGCCGCCACGTCATGACAGCCCCCATCGCGCAGAATCGCGGCGACATCGGGCGAGATCGCGACATGGCGCAGAGCCGCGAAACGCGCTTGCAGACCCGCCTCGCCGATCCGCGCCAGTGCCAGCTTGGCGCTACGCGGCGAATAATGCAATGCAGCGTGAATTCTCCCCGCTACCAGAGCGGCGATCGCCTCCCCGGTAAGCGCATCGCAGGCGCGCGCCTCATAGGCCTCCCAAAGCACCAGATCGAAGCCGCGCGCGCGCAGGCCGCGTGCCGGTTCCGCCTTGTGATCGCGCCCGGTCACATGCAGGAGATGCGCCGGCGGCGTCATGATGCGGGGAATGTCACGCAGCAGCGAGAGCGCGTCGCCTGCGCCCACATGCCGCGCCGCAAAGCCGTGGCGGGCAATGGCGCGCGCCGTGCGCGGCCCGACGGCGAAGATCGGCTTGCCGCGACAGGCAGGCGGCAGATCTGCGAGAAACGCCGCCGCCTTCGCGCTCGTCACGATCACCCCGTCACAGGCTGCGAGCGCGGGAGCGGGATCGGCGGGGCGGGTCACGATAAAAGGCGCGCAGACGGCCTCGACCCCGAGCCGGCGCAGAAACCGCGCGGAACGGGCGCAATCCTCGGCGGCGCGGGTGAGGAGCACGCGCATGCCGCCTCACGCGCTGAAGAAATCCGCGGGCAGGCCCGCGCGCAATTCCTCGCCCAGCGCCCGGCCCAGCGCCTCGGCATCCGCCGCATCACCGGTGAGCCGGCCCTCGCGCGCCTCCGACCCGTCCGGGCGGGCGACGAGGCCCGAGAGCACGATGGTCTCGCCGATCAGCTCGGCATGGCCGGCAATCGGCGTGCGGCAGGAGCCGTCGAGCACGGCGAGAAAGGCGCGCTCCGCCGCGACCCGGATTCCGGTCCCGGTATCGACGATCCCCGCAACGGCTGCGCGGGCGGCCTCGTCGTCTTCGCGCACCACGATGGCGATGGCGCCCTGGCCGACGGCGGGGAGGAAAGTCTCGACGCCCAGCGCCGCCGTGGCGTGATGGGCAAGGCCGAGCCGGTTCAGCCCCGCCATGGCGAGCAGCGTGGCATCGAACAGACCCTCCTCCAGCTTGCGCAGGCGGGTATTGACGTTGCCGCGCAGCAGCGAGACCTGCAGATCCGGCCGCGCCCGGCGCAGGATGGCCTGCCGGCGCAGGCTGGCCGAACCGACGCGCGCGCCTTGCGGAAGCTCGGTTATGGCGCTGATTGCTCCCAGCGCCGGCCCCGCGATCAGCGCATCGCGGGGATCCTCGCGCGGCAGATAGCCGGCGATGATCAGGCCCGGCGGCAGATCATTGGGCAGATCCTTGGCGGAATGCACCGTGATCGCCACCCGGCCCTCGAGCTGCGCCGCATCGATCTCCTTGGTGAACAAACCCTTGCCGCCGGCCTCGGAGAGGGCGCGGTCCTGGATCATGTCACCGCTGGTCTTGATGATCTCCAGCGGGAAATCGTCCTGCGGGCGCCCGGTCGCAGCGGCCAGCGCCTGCGCGGTCTCGCGGGCCTGGGCCACGGCGAGCGGGGAGCCGCGCGTGCCGATCGGCATCGGCGCACCGCCACTCGAAAGCTGATCCGAAATCGCATCCTGCGCCATGTCGCGCCCTTCTCTCCTGCCGGGTTTCGCGCCCGGGCTGTTGCGTCGGGATCGCCGACGCTTATACGTTGATCACGAAGGCGCGGTCATCGCCGCGCCGCCCCCTCCATAACCCCTTACCGGGAAACAGGCCACCTCATGCGCGTTCTCGGAATCGAGACCACCTGTGACGAAACCGCCGCCGCGATCGTCAGCCTCGCCGAAGACCGGACCGGCCCGCTCGCCGGCGCCACGCGCGGCGTGGTCGATGCCAACGAGATCCTCAGCCAGATCGCGCAGCATGCAGCCTATGGCGGCGTCGTGCCCGAGATTGCCGCGCGCGCCCATGTCGAGGTGATCGACCGGCTGGTGGCACGGGCGCTGGCGAAGGCGGGGATCGCGCTCGCCGAGGTCGATGGCATCGCCGCCGCCGCCGGGCCGGGGCTGATCGGTGGGGTGATCGTCGGGCTGACCAGCGCCAAGGCGCTCGCGCTGGTCTCAGGCAAGCCCTTCATCGCCGTCAATCATCTCGAAGCCCATGCGCTCACCGCCCGGCTGACCGACGGGATCGCCTTTCCCTATCTGCTGCTGCTGGCTTCCGGCGGCCATACCCAGCTCATCGCCGTACGCGGCGTCGGCGATTACGTGAAGATCGGCGGCACCATCGACGACGCCATCGGCGAGGCCTTCGACAAGGTCGCCAAGCTGCTCGGCCTGCCCTATCCCGGCGGGCCGCATGTGGAGGAAGCCGCCAAAAGCGGCGACCCGCAGCGTTTCCATCTGCCCCGCCCCATGCTGGGACGTCCGCGCCCGGATTTCTCGCTTTCGGGCCTCAAGACCGCCCTGCGCGTCGAGGCCGAGCGCATCGCGCCGCTCTCCGAGCAGGATGTGTGCGATCTCTGCGCATCCTTCCAGGCGGCGGTCACCGATACGGTGGTCGACCGCACCCGCACCGCTTTGCGCGATTTCCAGAACGTGGCGGCGCGCCCCACCGCCCTCGTCGCGGCGGGCGGGGTTGCGGCGAATCAGACCATGCGGCGCGGCTTGCAGCGCCTGGCGACGGAAGTCGGCCTCAAGCTCGTCACACCGCCGCTGGAACTTTGCGGCGATAACGGCGCCATGATCGCCTGGGCGGGAATCGAGCGGCTGCGGCTCGGGCTGATCGACGGGCTCGACGCGCCGGCTCGCGCCCGCTGGCCGCTGGACGAGGGGAAACGCGCGTGACGAACGACAACCAACCGGAAGCACCTGCCCGCTCCGGCCTGCGCGTCGGGGTGATCGGCGCCGGCGCCTGGGGCACGGCGCTGGCCAATGCGATCGCCGGGGCGGGCCACGATGTCGTGCTCTGGGGCCGCGATCCGGATGCCGTGGCAGCGATCGAGACGAGCCGCGAGAATGCGCGCTATCTCCCCGGCGTCGTCCTGCATGAGGCGATCCGCGTCACCTGTGATCTGCGGGCTTTGTCGGATGTTGCCTTCGCCCTGCTCGTCACCCCGGCCCAGACGGCGCGCGACGTCGCTGCGGCGGCGGCGCTGACATTGCCCGCCGGCGCCCCGCTCATCCTCTGCGCCAAGGGAATCGAGCGCGAGACGGGCTATTTCCTCTCGGACGTCGTCGCCGAGGCCCGCCCGGGCGCGCCGATCGGCATTCTGTCGGGGCCGAGCTTCGCCGCCGATGTGGCGCGCGGCCTGCCCACGGCGGTGACGCTCGCCTTCCGCGAACCGGGCCTCGCCGCACGGCTCGCGGCGCTGATCTCCGGCCCGGCGCTGCGGATCTATCACGGGACCGATCTGCGCGGCGTCGAGATCGGCGGGGCCACCAAGAACGTGCTCGCCATTGCCTGCGGCGCGGCGATCGGGCGCGGGCTCGGCGAGAGCGCCCGCGCGGCCCTGATCGCGCGCGGCTTCG
>PXAW01000018.1 GCA_003567055.1 Hyphomicrobiales bacterium | reverse complement strand
TGTGGATCATGAAAATCTCCCTTTTGCGGTTTGAAACGAAGCCTGCCCTCGCCCTTGCGGGTTCGTTTTCAGGCTTCGAGGTGGCGGCGGGGGATCAGCGTCCAGAGGACGCCGCTGTCCCGCCCGGGAAAGAGTGAAGCGACGGAGAACATGCCGGCGACGAGGATGATCGCGGGTCCCGCCGGCAGGCCGTGGTGATAGGAGAGCAGCAGCCCGCCCATGCCCGAAAGCATGCCGGCCGCCACGGCGATGACCACCATCATGGTGACATCCGCGCTCCAGAACCGCGCGGTGGCTGCGGGCAGCATCATCAGCCCGACGGCGAGCAGGGTCCCGAGCGCCTGGAACCCGCCGACGAGATTGAGCACGACGAGACCGAGAAAGACGAGGTGCAGGGGCGTGCCGATCCGCGCGACCGAGCGCAGATAGACCGGATCGACGCATTCCATGACCAGACCGCGATAGGTCGCGGCGAGGATCAGCAGGGTCACGCTGGCAATGCCGGCGATCAGGATCAGCGCGGCATCGTCGAGGGCAAGCACGGAGCCGAACAGCACATGCATGAGATCGACGCTCGAGCCGCGCAGGGACACGATGGTGACACCGAGCGCGAGCGAAAGCAGATAGAACGCCGCGAGAGACGCGTCCTCCTTGAGCACCGTATAGCGCGTCACCAGCCCCGAGAGCACGGCCACGACGATGCCGGCGGTGAGACCGCCAAGCGTCATGGCAGGCAGCGACAGCCCGGCGATCAGAAAGCCCACCGCCGCGCCCGGCAGGATCGCATGCGCCATGGCATCGCCGGTCAGGCTCATGCGCCGCAGCATCAGGAACACGCCGACAGGCCCGGCACCCAGTGCCAGCACCAGCGCGCCGAACAGTGCGCGGCGCATGAAATCGAACTGGATGAAGGGGCCGATCAGAGCGTCGAACACGATCACGTCACCGGGATCACGCGCGTTCGCAGATCTGGGCGAACGGGTCGTTCGCCTCGACCATGCGGCGGGCGCGCAGGAGATTCTCGGGATGCAGCACGCTGTCCGTCGTGCCCCAGGCCACGGGCTCGCGCGCGATCAGGAGCGTCTCCGGGAAGACTTCGCGCACCAGATCGATATCGTGCAGGACGGCGATGACGGTGCGGGCCTCGTCATGCCAGCGCCGGACCAGATCGAGCAGATCGCGGGTCGTCTTGGCGTCGATCGCGGTGAAGGGCTCGTCCAGCAGGATCAGCGAGGCATCCTGGAGCAGCAGCCGCGCGAACAGCACGCGCTGCATCTGGCCGCCCGAAAGCGTGCCGATGGTGCGGCGCTCGAACCCGCTCATGCCGACGGCGGCGATCGCTTCCGCGATGCGGGCGTGATCGGCACGGCGGATCCCGCCGAACAGGCCGCGCCGGCTCCACAAACCCATGGCGACGAGGTCATAGACGGGAATCGGGAAGCTGCGATCGAGCTCGGCCGCCTGCGGCAGATAGGCGATGCGGGCCTGCTGCGGCGTCTCGCCCTGCTGTGCCGCCTCGCGACGCGGCATCTCGATGCGCCCGCCCAGCGGACGCAATGCGCCGACGATTCCCTTCAGAAGCGTGGATTTGCCCGCGCCGTTGGGCCCGACGATCGCCGTCAGGCTGCCACGCGCGATCGCCCCGTCAAGATGATGCACGGCGGGGGGCCGGTCATAGCCGAGCGTCACATCGTCGAAACGGATTGCTGCCTGTGTCGTCATGCGCGTCATCGGTACCGTCACGTTCAGATCCAGCCGATCAGGCGCGCCAGCGTCAGCCAGACCAGTGCGAGCAGGAGGCCCGCCCCGGCAAGGCGCTGCAAGGCCGACAGCCGCATCAGCGACCAGCTCGGCGCCAGCGCTCTTGCGCGCGGCGCATGGCCGTGACCTGCGGCTTGATGGCTGTGGGGATCACTCATGAATGTTCTATTATAACATTTCTGCCGGTGAGGCTAGGGGCCTTCCCGATTTTCCCGCGAAATGATTCCGGCGGCGCGCGACCCGCCCGGGGTCTTGCTCTTCCCTGCGCCCGAGGCCACATTGGCCCTAATCACCGGGCGGAATCCCATGCCGCCCGGCATATGAAAATCTGGAGGATGCTTCATCATGACCGCCACCATCGTGGGCTGGGCCCATATGCCCTTCGGCAAGCACGATACCGAGACCGTCGAAAGCATGGTCGTGCGGGTGACCCGCGAGGCGCTCAATCATGCCGGGATCGAGGCCGGTGATGTCGACGAGATCGTGCTCGGCCATTTCAACGGCGGCTTCAGCGCTCAGGATTTCACCGCATCGCTGGTGCTCCAGGCCGATGACGCCCTGCGCTTCAAGGCCGCGACCCGCGTCGAGAATGCCTGCGCCACCGGCTCCGCCGCCGTGCAGCAGGCGGTGAAGACGATCGAGGCCAAGCGCGCGAAGGTCGTGCTCGTGGTCGGCGTCGAGCAGATGACGACGACGCCGGGCAAGGAGATCGGGCGCAACCTGCTCAAGGCGTCCTATCTGCCCGAGGATGGCGAGATCGAGGGCGGCTTCGCCGGCGTGTTCGGCCAGATCGCCGCCGGCTATTTCCAGCGCCACGGCGACCAGTCCGACGCGCTCGCCATGATCGCGGCCAAGAACCACGCCAACGGCGTCGCCAACCCCTATGCCCAGATGCGCAAGGATCTCGGCTACGAGTTCTGCCGCACCGAATCGGAGAAGAACCCCTTCGTCGCCGGCCCGCTCAAGCGCACCGATTGCTCCCTCGTCTCGGATGGTGCGGCGGCGCTCGTCATCACCGATGTCGAGACGGGTCTGCGCATGAAGCGCGCCATCGCCTTCCGCGCCACCGCCCACAAGCAGGATTTCCTGCCCATGTCGAAGCGCGACATCCTCAAATTCGAGGGTTGCAGCGTCGCCTGGGCCAGCGCCTTGGCCGATGCCGGCATCACCCTCGACGATCTCTCCTTCGTCGAGACCCATGACTGCTTCACGATTGCCGAGCTGATCGAATACGAGGCGATGGGCCTCACCCCCGAGGGCGAGGGCGCGCGTGCGGTCAAGGAAGGCTGGACGCACAAGGACGGCAGGCTGCCGGTGAACCCGTCGGGCGGCCTCAAGGCCAAGGGCCACCCGATCGGCGCCACCGGCGTCTCCATGCACGCGCTCTCGGCCATGCAGCTTGCCGGCGAGGCGGAAGGCATCCAGGTCAGGGACGCCACGCTCGCCGGCATCTTCAACATGGGCGGCGCGGCAGTCGCGAATTACGTCTCGGTGCTCGAACGCATCAAGTGAGGTGCGCCGGCGCCGATGAGAAACCCCGCCCCCGGCTGTTGCCGGAGGCGGGGTGTCATGCAGTCCGTCGCATGCGACAGGTCAGTATTTCACCACGCGCGGAGCGGGCGGGTGATACGCGGTGCGCACCGGAGCGTCGAGAAGCCAGCGCAAGCCGATACGCACGTCGTGGGAGTGGATGCGGTTGAACCTCCACGGGGTGTCCGATGTGCCGCCACCATCGGTGAGGCGGCGCGCCGGTCCTCCCTGGGTGCCCGTCCCAAGGTGAACGTATCTGTAGCCCATATCGATCGCGAGGGCGTCGTTGACCCAATAGGCGGCGCCTGCATGCAGTGCCCAGGCGAAATTGGTCCTTGAGCCCGCCGGTGACACGGCGAT
>PXAW01000187.1 GCA_003567055.1 Hyphomicrobiales bacterium | reverse complement strand
TGCAGCGACGAGTCCTCGATGAGCAGCGCGCCGAGCCAGAGCGCCACCGGCAGGGCCATGTAGCCGTCCATCGGCAACCCGAGAAAATGCAGATAGACCGGCAACAGCCCCACCACCGCCCCGGCGGGGGCCGGCAGGCCGACGAAGAAATCCTTCTTCCATTCCGGACGGGCGGGATCTTCCAGCATGACGTTGAACCGCGCCAGCCGCAGGCAGGAGGAGATCGCGAAGACCAGCGCCACGATCCAGCCGAAACCGCCAAGCCCCTCGAGCGTGAAACTGTAGATCACCAGCGCCGGCGCGACACCGAAATTGACGAAATCAGCCAGCGAATCCAGCTCCGCGCCGAAGCGCGAAGTCCCCTTCAGCAGACGCGCCACGCGCCCGTCGATCCCGTCGAGGAAGGCGGCGACGAGGATGGCGTAGATGGCCAGTTCGAGCCGGTCCTCATAGGCCAGCCGGATCGCGGTGAGGCCGAGGCAGAGCGCGAACAGCGTGATCAGGTTCGGCGCGATCACCCGCAGCGGCACGGGCCGGAAACGCCGGCGGCGCGGCTCGTTCGGATCGGGTGCGAAGGGCGGAAATAGCGGTTTCATGATCTCACTCCCGAGGCGGTTCGCCCCCGTCATTCCCGCCGCTCAGCTGCCGCGGAACAGACGTTGCGGCTCGTCGGATCGAAGATCGGCGAGCACCGTCTCGCCGGCTATCGCCGTCTGGCCCACATCGACGAGGGCCACCGTATCCGCCGGCAGATAAATGTCGAGCCGCGATCCGAAGCGGATCAGGCCGAAGCGATCACCGGCGCCCAGCGTCTCGCCTTCCTTGACGAAACTGACGATCCGCCGCGCCACCAGCCCCGCGATCTGCACCACGCCGATCGTCGCCGCCGGTGTCTCGATGACGAGGCCGTTGCGCTCGTTATCCTCGCTCGCCTTGTCGAGCTCGGCATTGAGGAACAGGCCCGGCGTATAGACCTGCCTGACGATGCGCCCGGTGACCGGCGAGCGGTTCACGTGGCAATCGAACACGTTCATGAACACGGAAATCCGCAGCATCTGCTGCGGCGCCATGGCCAGTTCCGGCGGCGGTTCGGCGATGGTGACCATGCTGACCGTCCCGTCGGCGGGTGACACCACGAGCCCGTCGCGGATCGGCGTGACGCGTGGCGGGTCGCGGAAGAAATAGCAGATCCAGGCCGTGATGATGGCCGCGATCCAGCCCAGCGGCTGCCAGATGAACGCGAGGATCAGCGTCGCCACGGCGGCGATGGCGATATAGGGGTAGCCCTCCCTGTGGATGGGCACCATGACCTTGCGGGCGGAATCGATCATCGACATCGCTTCATCCTGAACGGAGCTTCTCCGGCATGCGGCGCAGATGACGCGCGCCTCCGGCGGATACGGCGGCACGGGACGGCCCGCGCCATGACAGGGCCGTTGCATAACCGGTTTCGAACGATCCTCAAACCCCTCGGCGCGATTCGCCGGTCGCCGCGCCCTGTGACCGCGCCGCGCCCTGTGACCGCGCTGCCCCCTGCAAACGAAGGGGGCGATACCCGGCGCCGGCCCGGGAATGTGGCAGGAAAGCCACATTGTGGCGGGAAGATGGGGGCAGAGCCGCACAAACCATTCGCGGTCCGGCCTGACACAAGTAACAGTCATGCTTGGTTAACGATGATTCCCGCATGCTGGCGGGAGTTCGTTTCTTCTTGAGGCATGTCGCGTATGCAGCTCCTTCGCTTCCTGGCGGTGATCGCCGTTTCGTTCGGCCTGGCCGGTTGTTTCCAGACCGTGCCGGACCCCGATGTCTCGGCGCGTGACGCGCAGTTCATGGCGCTCGTGCCGGATACGCCGCTGGATCCGAAATTCCAGCGCTACAAGGTCGATTATCGCAGCACGGAAGAGCCCGGCACCATCGTCGTCGATACCCGCCAGCGCCTGCTCTACCTCGTCCTCGAGGACAACAAGGCCATCCGCTACGGCGTCGCCGTCGGCGACGAAGCCTATGGCTGGACCGGCACCGCCCGCATCGCCCGGCGCGCCGAATGGCCGAGCTGGAATCCGACCCAGTCGATGCGCGAACGCTGGCCGCATGTCCGCGCCATGGAAGGCGGCCCGATGAACCCGATGGGCGCCCGCGCGCTCTACCTCTACGAGGGCAACCGCGACACCCTCTACCGCATCCACGGCACCAACGAACCCGAAAGCATAGGCCGCGCCGCCTCCTCAGGCTGCATCCGCATGCGCAATATCGATGTGATCGATTTGTATAACCGGGTGCAGGTGGGGGCGCGGGTGGTTGTGCGGTGAGGGGTGGGGGTGTTGGCGTGCGTGTTTAGGCGGTTAATGGACCGGTAAGTTTCGTTCGATTCCGCGGAACAGTTGCCCTTCGCATGGTCGAGGAGCGTTGGCGACAACCTGCCACTAATTAGCCGTTAGGATGCTTTTGCTAGGGCCCGATAGCTGCCATAATCTGTGGGCTATGACTGAGTCGACGATGCCTTTCGATCATAAGATCTTCGCCACAGAAGCCCAACAGACGCTTCACAATGGCGATTTTTTTGGCTGGCTGTCTGCAAATCAATACAATCGAGATCACGAAAACTACGATGAAATCTGTCAAGTACTAGTGGAACTGCACAATAAAGGGGCAATCGACCTTCTCGAACCAATTAATGCCGATCGACTTCGAAAGGTTCCGGGACAGGATTTTTGGCTCATTCAAGATTTGTATTGCACTCTAATACCAAGGTTGGAAACTCACGCTGACCCGCTCATGGACGCAGACTTGCGATTGGTCGATCAAGGTAGCAGCGACTTGGCAGCGAACAGGCCCAACGGCGCGTTCCGCGAGTGGTTAACGCCTCGCCCAAAGGAAACCAGGCGCCTCCTCCAACGAGGCCAGCAATCATGCGAGCCCAGAATTAAGCTGCTGACATTTGTGCTGGAGGCGGGCGCAACGCATAGCCGTGCTAAATATCAGGCCGCCGCCATCGGCTTTCTCGAGAATGCTCATCTAGAAAACCGTCTGGCCGGCATAACGGCATTGGGGCGCATCGACGCCAGCACAAGTCGAGAAAGTCACTGGCAAAGCCTCAAAGCCCTTTCCGACCATGCCTATAAAGCCGAGACAGATGAAGAAGCGGCGCAAACAGTCTGCGCTCTACTCAATGTCTACGCACGTCGCCCAGAATTCGAAAAAGATCGCGTAATCGCAACCATTGAAACAACCGAAAAGAGACCGACAGCAGCCCTTCACTATCTATTGGCACAATCATTGGGACACAACCACAACAAATTCTCAAACGATCTACAGACAGCGATTATCAACGCTCTTAATCTCGCCGACCCATCAATGAAGGGCGTGGTGGATCAGATAGATTATGCCTTCTCGCAGTGCCTGAATGAAAAAAATCGACAAGCAATGGCCGATTGTCTGCAAGCTCTTCTAGATAACCCAGATCATCCGTTAGATTTCTCAAATTTACGCAGATTAATTCATCAGCTTACCACTACACATTCACAAACGCTTGATTGGCTTGTTATTCACTGGTTGCGATTTGGAAGCAATTATGCCCGCAGCAGCCTTCCGTTACTCTTTAGGCGATTTCCCGAGAAATGTTATGAACTGAAAATATCACTTCATGAATTTCAATT
>PXAW01000423.1 GCA_003567055.1 Hyphomicrobiales bacterium | reverse complement strand
TTCCTGTAATTTTTTCAGCCAAGGCAAGCAATTTTTAATAAAATGAGACCTCAATTCTTGTAATTCATCCAGTTTACTCAAGGCTTCCATAATCTTTTCATGTCTTTTAGTTAAATTTTCATAATTCTTATATTCATTTTCCAGTATATCTATGAATTCTGGAACAGTTCGATTGATACCAGGTATATTTGCATTGCTTTCCCTGTAATGGTTTAATATTTGAATCAAATCTTTGATTAACACTGCTTTTTCTAAATTATCATTACTGTTCTCTTCGTCTCTTTTGTTTTCGAGTATATTTCTAAAATGTACGATACCTTCTGCTATTTGGTCTTCATCATTATCATGAAGAAACGTTTCTTTCAAATTAATAGTTTCCCAGATTTTTATAAAACCTTTTTCCTTTTCTTTTAGTATGGCTTTTAATATATAGATAGTATCGATGATGGTATTTTTTAAAGACTCAAGTGCAGCAACGGTTTCCTTTAATAATTTATCATTACGTGTTCTGTTTTCTTTTTTTTCTTTTTTGTCCTGTCTAATTATTTTCTTTATTTCTTTTAAATCACTTTCCAATTGTTTGATTTTAGCTTGATTTTTTTGGTAGAAACGACAATAAAAATATTTTTCAATTTTTTCTAGGAAATTTGTTTTCGAATGCTTTTCATCATTTAACTCAATTATTCTTTTTTCGAGATCGGTAATTTTTTTTCGGTATTCATTAATTTTGTTTGGATCTTTAGAGTTTCTAATATCTTTTAAAGTTTCTCTTATAAGCCTGTTTAGTAACTTAATTTTATTACCAATAGAGAGTTGCAAATGTCCTAAATCTAAAGCTAATTTTTCTATCCTTTCTGTGGGATTTTCAGGAATATCGTATATTAAAACATATTTTCTTTCGAAATTTTCAAATGAAAGTCTGTTTAATTTATCATTTATTTTTTCAAATCTCTCTATTTCATCAGTGTCTGGATTATCTTTTTTTATTAAAAGTTCAGTATTATTTTTAGGGTTTGTTATTTTTACCCTAAAAGTGATTTTATGGTTTTTTGCATGGACCAAATTATCCATTTTGTTCTTCAGTGATTTAATGATTCCTTTATTTTTAAGGCCAAAAAAGCTCAAGGCCAATATATGCAGTAGTGTGCTTTTACCGATACTATTAGGTCCCTTGACCTCAGATAAAAGTGGAAGAGTATTTGGAATTTTCGGGGAATAAACTTCCACTTGATCCTCTTCATCAATTTCAAGTTTATAGTCTATTTCAATCATCGGCAATCCTTTGGTTCAATAAGATTTCTAATGCTTCATCTTCTCTTAAATCCTGAATCATTAGTTCAATAATTTTTAATTCTTCCGGATCATCCACCAAAGGTTTAAAAAAATTCAATAATTCTTTATTTTCCAAAGTTGTCCCTTTCCTAATCAAATACCCCTGAAAGCGCCAATGGGAATTTAATTATTTTAATTTGAGATAAATCATGTATAGAAGTAATGGCAAAACCCTTTTTTAAATTATCCATTTCCTTATCGTTTATGGCTATGTCAAATTTTCTTGCGGTGCCAACGTCTGATTTAAAAAATATGCTGGTATTTATCACGCTTGACAAACCTCTAGGTAAATCATTTGGATTTTGGGAGGAAAAAATAACCCCAATTTCCTGACTCCGACCAGTTCTACAGATTGTATCTAAGTCACCCAATGCTTCGTAAGAAGCGTCTTCATTATAAAACATATGCACTTCATCGATTACGATTAGAACGGGTACATTGGAGAGTTGTTCACTCTTAGCTCTCACTATTTTATGTAGTAGATGTCTTAATAGAATGGACCCAAATTGTATGCCATTTTCGGCAGCCACATCTATGACAGACATTTTTCCTCTTTCCAAAATATCTTCAGCGGATAAAGTGATTGCTTCCTTATTATCAAAAAAGGCTATAGCAGAATTCAAATTGCGTAAAATATTCCCATGTGTTCCCTTATGCAAGGTTACAATAGATTCGTCACCCCTGCTATTTAACGTATGAAAACTAATGTCACTTCTAAAGTATTCAACAAAGTTGCTGAAAGTAAAGCAACTCTCATCTTCCTTGTTTTGTTTTTCTTTCCAATGTCTAAAAATATCAGGGAGATTCATTGCTCCAATATCAGTTATATTGTTTAGTAAGCCGGTTAAGGATTCAGGATCGATTTCTTTTACATTTAATGTTATTTTTTTGCAAATCTGAGAATTTACACCTTTGGTTAAACTGATTTCAGTGTTTGAAGGGTAATATACTACAAAGTTGTTTATGCCATGTGGTTTTGCATCTAATGTTTCCCACTCCTTTTTAATGCTAATATTATTTGTGGTAGAAGGTTGATCCATTTTTAGTAAATCTGTCTCTTTAACATTAATTGCCAATACTGCACCCTCAAACTCTTCTGCAAAATACTGCGAAAGATATTTAGTAGCAACAGTTTTGCCGCTGCCAGTTTTACCACAAATTAATATCTGATGAAAAAACATCTCATTGGGCAAGTTTGTATAAATATAGTGGCCTTCCTGGTCACTTAATATTTGGTTCTGGTTGTATTGAACTGTGGCTATAAAAACCTTTGGTCCATATTTAAGATTATTCATAGCAAGATTAATTTCTTCCTGGTTGGATCTTCTGGCTATTGATTGAGGATTTATGTATTCAATAAGACCATCATCTCGTTTACTGTAATCATAAATTCTATAAGCATAAACTATATTTTTACATTTTCTATCTTGAATTAAAGGAGATAAATCCATATCAACCACTAATGGTGAAGGGCTATAGGAAGATAATTGTATGCTGTTTTCAACCCTAAGAATAAATTTTGAATTTTTGTTGTCTATGGTTAAGAAAGACCCTTTTGGCAAGATCCCGTCTATCTCACTACTTGAAGCCAATTCAATTCTTCCTTTATTTTCACCAAGAACGATCCAGCTCATAATAAAATCACCATCCAAAGCGTTTTTGATTAATTGTAGGGGTAATGCCTACATCTTTCATAATTTTAAATACATTTGCCATGCTCAAGACAGATCTAGCATATCGTTCAGCAATGGCTATTGGTCTTACTTGAGGATTTTTTCGATCTCCTTGTACCAAAATTAGGTAAAATACCATTTCTAAAATTTGGGGGATGATATGTTTATATTTTCTGTAGGTTTCTGTGTGGAGCTCTATTCTTTGGGGGCTTATGCCATTGAAGGCTTTCAAATAGCAGAAGACTTTTGAATTTCTTTGATTGAATGCGTCTGTATATTCAAACAATTGTGTTCGTTCGCCTTCACGTAAGGTTTTAAAAGCCCAGTGCATATCAGAATTATAAAAGCCACTTAATTCTTTTAAATTGTCAGTCACCATATTGCTGTTGCTATTTTTTACAAAAAAAATGGGAATTACATGGTCTTCATGGAATAATTTATACATATTAATTACGGTTGTGTATGCTTCACCAGCGATGAGCTGGCCATCTATCAGCAATATTGAATGGGCTGGTGTGTATTTTCTTAAAAAATTTACCCTATCTACGGCACAGTCTTTTTTTGATTGGTTTTCCAAATCTTCAGTATATTCAATATATTTTGATTTTTTTGTTACTTCCTTTGACCGAGTGTAAAATTTGAAAGATAAATAATTAATTGGTATGTA
>PXAW01000097.1 GCA_003567055.1 Hyphomicrobiales bacterium | reverse complement strand
GAAGGCCAGCGTCATGGCGCCCGCAAAGGGGCCGAAGCCGAACATGGCCACGAAGACGATGGCGATCACCACCTCCTGAAAGGCGCGGCTCACCGCGATGATCGAGCGGCAGAAAGCATAGATCGGCCAGGGTGCGATATTGCGCGCGGCCCCGAGCGCGACCGGGATCGAGAGGATCACCCCGAACACGGTGGCGATCAGGGTCATGGTCAGGCTCTCGAGCAGGCCCTTCGAGATATCGGTCCAGCGGCTGGTGAAATCGGGCGTGAGGAAGGCCGAGACGAAGGCGACGCCGCGATCGAGCCCCGCGATCATGCGGTCCCAGTTGAAATTCACCGAGCCGATGCCGATCACGAGATAGATCAGCAAACCGGCATAGATCGCGTAGCGCAGGCGCGGATCGGCGATGAAGGGGGGCTTGCGCCAGCGCCGCGATCCGGCCTGCGCGACCCCGAGCCCCGGAGCAGCGATACTCATGATGCAGCGACCTTCTTCATCTCCGGCAGATCGACGGCGCTGACGACCTTGCGCGCGGCATCGGTCTGCGCTTGGGCCTGCGCTTGGGCATCATCGCCTTCCTCGTCGCCGTCCCTGGCGCGCGTGCCGCTCCAGTCCTCCTCGCCGTAGATGTCGGTGAGGCGCTGGTCGTCGAGGCCCGAAGGCGGGCCGTCATAGACGATCTCGCCGGCGCGCAGGCCGACGATGCGTTCGACGAACTGCATGGCGAGCGGCACATCGTGGATGTTGATGATGGCGCCGAGCCCGCGTTCCCGGCACAGGCCGGTGATCAGGCGCATGATCTGGCGCGAGGTCTTGGGATCGAGGCTCGCGGTCGGCTCATCCACGAGCAGGATGTCGGGGCTCTGCATCAGGGCGCGGGCGATGCCCACACGCTGGCGCTGGCCGCCCGAAAGCGCATCGGCGCGCTTGTCGACCATATGATCGAGCCCGACGCGCTCCAGCAGCCGAAAGGCCTCGTCGATATCCGATTGCGGATAGTGCCGCAGGAAGCTGCGCCAGAAGCCGACATAGCCGAGCCGCCCCGAGAGCACGTTCTCCATCACGCTCAGGCGCTCCACCAGCGCGTATTCCTGGAAGATCATGCCCAGGCGCCGCCGCGTGCGGCGCAGGTTCGCGCGGCCCATGGAAACGATGTCCGTCCCGTTCAGGCGGATCGCGCCGGCAGTCGGCTCGACGAGGCGGTTGACGCATCGGATCAGCGTGCTCTTGCCGGCGCCGGAGGGGCCGATCAGGGCAATCACCTGGCCGCGTTCGACGGTCAGATCCACATTGTCGAGCGCGAGATCCCCGGTGGGATAGCGCATGGTCAGGCCTTCGATCTGCAACATGGGGCGTCTCGCTGGTTCGTCACAAGGCGTACCGCTTCAATCAGCGGGCGAATGCGAACGACCCGGCGGGTTGCGCCGGGTCGTCATGGTCGGGGAGAGGCTTCAGCTGCAGGACAGCTCGTCGCCGGACTGCGCGGCGATGCGGCGGATGATGTCCCAGTGCTGCTTGTAGTCGATTTCGATGAAGCCGTCGGCATCACCGAATTCCTGCGCCAGCGCACCACCCCATTCGAAGGTGAGGAAGGCTTCGCGGATGCTCGCACGCAGTTCCGGCGTGAGATTGTAGACCGCGCCGTAAGCCGTGGTCGGGAAGGTCTCGGACTGGTAGAGCACGCGGATGTCGTCGAGATCGATCACTCCGCGATCCGCCATGCGGCCCATCACCGAATTCGCGATCGCCGCGAGATCATAGTCACGGTTGGCGACACCGAGGATCGAAGCATCGTGGCCGCCGGAGAAGGCGGTATCGAGATCGTTCTCGACATCGATGCCGAACTCGGCCGCGAGCAGCGCGGACGGCGCGCGGAAGCCGGAATTCGAAGCCGGGTTCACGAAGGCCATCTGACGACCCATGATGTCGTCCATGGATTCGATGTCGCTCTCGGCATGGGTGATGATCTCCATCTCGTAGCCACGGATGGCGCCGTCGAGGCTCATCGTGACATAGGGATGCAGGCCCGCGCAGTTGACGCCCAGCGGAACCGAACCGGTGGCGAAACCGCCCACATGCAGACGACCGGCGCGCATGGCCTCGACCATCGCGGCATAGGAATTCACCGAGAAATAGCGCACTTCACGCCCGGTCACCTGCGAGAGATGGGCGATGAAGTCTTCCCAGATCGCAGCATATTGCGCCGGGTCTTCCACCGGCGCGTAAGTGAAGATCAGGGTTGAGGGATCGACCCACTGGGACGAATCTTCCGGCGAATCGGCCAGCAGATCGCCGTCGACGTCGCAGAAGCGCTCGTCCAGCGTGCCGCGCGGGCAATCCTGAGCCTGGGCCGGCGCCGGAAGGGCGAAGGCGGCGACGGCGATGAACGCGAAGGCGGATGCGCCGGTCGCGAGGGTCTTGCTGATGAGTGTGCTGCTGATGAGGGACAAGGTTGGCCTCCTGCGACGGAAAACGGATGTTTTCGGGCGTTTTGACCGCGCGCTGCGCAGATCCTGAACGCATGCGCATGCAGTCGGACGCGGTCATCGCCCTCGTTGACGCAGGAGGATTAGGTTTTGCAGATGACAGGCGGATGACAGAACGTGAGTAAATATGACGCAATATTTGTATTTCGCCAGCGAAATACATGCATGAAAGTTTAGTCGCCTCAATTTTACTTGTGTCGTCGCTCACGATAACTGATATAGATCCCCGCCCCCGCAATCACAAAAGCGCCGAGCACGGTGTAGCCGTCGGGGATCGCGCCGAAGGCGATGAAGGCCAGCGCGCCCGCCCAGACGATCTGGCCATAGGCGTAGGGTGCGACCAGCGAGGCGCTGGCATCGCGCAGGGCGAGCACGACGAGGCCGTGGCCCGTGCTTGAGACGAGCCCCATGGCGAGCGCGACGGCGATCTGCCCGGCATCCGGCGTCACCCAGAAGAACGGGACCAGCGGCGTCGCGACGACGAAACCGACCAGCGCCGACCAGGCGAGCGTCGTCGACGGCGCGTCGCGCGCGCTGACATAGCGCGTGATCGTCGCCGCCATGGCCCAGGAGGTCGCAGCCAGCACGGGGAAGAGCGATGCGATCTGGAAGGCGTCGGTGCCGGGGCGCATCACGATCAGCACGCCGATGAATCCGACGACGGCCGCCGCCCAGCGCCGCCAGCCGACCACCTCCTTCAGGAAGATCACGGCGAAGGCGGTCAGCAGGATCGGCAGGATGAAGAAGATCGCCGTCGCATCGGCCACCGGCAGGAAGACGAGCCCGCTCATGAAGAAGAGCGCCGAGCCGAGCATGCCGAAGCCGCGCACGATCTGCAATCCCGGGCGCTGCGAGACGAGCCCCGTGCCGCCCCGCGTGGCGAGCAGGAAGCCGAGCATCAGCGCCGCAAAGACGACGTAGCGCATCCAGGCGATCATCAGGGGCGGCAGATCGGGGGTGAGCATCTTGGCGAAGACATCGCCACAGGCAAACATGGCCGTACCGGCGACCATCGCGAGAATGCCGCGCAGCTGCTTTGTCATGCCCGTCCCCCGGCCATCGCGCCGTGTCAGGTGAGATAATTCAGGGCGCGCAGGATATCGAAATAGTCCTGCGTGGCGAGGCGGATGGTGCGGTCGCCGACATGCCCGGCGCCGGGATACCAGCGATGGCGCTCGGCCAGGAGCGGG
>PXAW01000611.1 GCA_003567055.1 Hyphomicrobiales bacterium | reverse complement strand
GCCTTCCAAAGTGGCGTGGACGCCTACCTCCGGGCGGATATCACTTGTAAACAATAAGCGGCTCCGCGGATATCCCGAGGAGCCGCCATTGGGTTCAGAGCCCGGTGCACTCTGCGAGAGCGAGCGCATCCTCGATATCCACGCCAAGGTAGCGAGCAGTGTTCTCGATCTTGGTATGACCAAGCAGAATCTGCACCGCCCGCAAGTTTCCTGTCGCCTTGCAGATTATCGACGCCTTGGTCCGCCGCAGTGAATGGGTACCGTACTCCTCACGGCGAAGGCCAATAGCCGATACCCATTCATCGACCAGGCGCGCATACTGTCGTGTGCTCATGTGTGAAGAATGATCGATCCGGCCCGGGAAACGCGCTATCGTCGATCGGCCCACCACGCCTCTCCAGCCACGCGAGAAGGCTTGCTCGCGCGTCAGCCATCCGCTCGAACTGAACCGGTCGCCCGGTCTTCGGTTGGATTACAAGCGCAAGCTTGCGGATCTCCGGCCCACTGACCAGGGTGCCGATCGTGATCTCGACCCCGCAATTTGCTGTCGATGGCAAGATCGAGCAGAGCGCGATCACGCGACCGGCGTTCGCGATCGAGGAAGAATCGGATCGCCCATACCTGACGAGGCTTCAGCGCTCGTTTCGCACCAACTTACTTTCCGGCCTCCCAAGCGGGCCGCAGCCAGGTACCAGGGTCGAATCGTGAATGCCCCATGACACGTCTCCTTCGGCCACCAATCGCCAGACGAACAATGCGGTTCGGTATGGAGGTGGGGGAGCCGGAATTGACGGTACAGTTCTGGCCGAGACAGCGAGCAAGCCGCCGTTCGGCTGAGGACCCCTACTTTGCCCTTCACGCCCGCTTCAACGACTGCCGCAATCTGCTGTCCACTACCAGCTTGCCCCCCGCCGCGAACGCGATTGCCGCCCGGGAAGGGAATCGCGAACGTGCGAGGAGAGGCCGATACCCGGTCTGCACTGAGGCGGGCGACCGGCGGCAACGAAATAAACCGTTGACATCGAAACGGGCTGTCTCTATAAATGGTGGTGACATCGGTATTTGCTTGCTGAGCTTTGGTTATCGCGCGATTGGCACCGCGCCTGGACGAACCTCCCTTTCAAAAATCGTTATCGTAATTCGCAGCGCACTCCCGTGCTGCGGTAAACAATGCATGCTATGAAAGGGATCGTCATGATCACCGGCACAGTTAAATGGTTCAATTCCACTAAGGGCTTCGGCTTCATCCAGCCCGACAATGGTGATGCTGACGCATTCGTCCATATCTCCGCCGTCGAGCGCGCCGGTATGCGCGAAATCGTCGAGGGCCAGAAGATCAGCTACGAGCTGGAGCAGGACAGAAAGTCCGGCAAGATGTCGGCCTGCAACTTGCAGGCTGCGTGAATCAGTATCGGCTCTCCTTTGACCACGGATGTACTGGCACTGTCGAGAGCATGAGACTGAGTAAGGTCAGGCATTTGCCTGGCCTTTTTTATTGCCGCTCGTCGTCAGGCGGGCCGGGGGAACGATCATGACGCAACACGGCAAGTCCCGCCTGCAGGCGGAGAGCGCCTCTACGAAGGTTCAAGCTCAGCTGCTGGCGCGAAACCGCGCAATAGAAGACCTCGACACGATAGCCGAGGCGCGCGAGGAGAAGACTTCGCGACTGAAGAATGCCCGCCTGACAAAGGAAGCGGATGATCGCGCGAGGGCGAATGTCGCCCTTGTGTCGAAGCGCGCCACCAAAGCCTGAACTCAGCGTCACCAGACTTGAAACGGAACACAGATTTGAAAAAAACCAAAGACAATGATCTCTCAGATCGCCGCAGTGCCGCTGCTGACGCGAAGGCCGCTCTCCTCCAGTCCTACCGTGCCGCTAAGGAAGCTGCTGAGCCGACCAGGCTCGCACGGCAGGAAGAGCGTATGGCGGTAGCTGCGGCGCGGGAGGAACGGCGAGCCGCGAGAGAACGCCTGAAGCGCGATGAGCAGAACAAGACTCAAGCCGAGACGGCCGAACGTCAGGCAGCCGCTGATGCTGCCGCCAGAGCCGAAGTCGAAGGACGTGAAAAGGCCGCGACCGACCGCGTCTCTCGCGTCATCGAGGATGAGACTGCCCGAAAGGCCGCCCGCGATCTGCGCTACGCCAATCGCAAAGCGCGACAGAAATAATGGTCTCACCCCCGTCCTCGGGCTTCGGCCATGCGGTTCCGGGAAGTCGACTTTGCGATCGTCGGCGCATGGCCTCGAACAGGCACACCGCGCCGATGACGGGATTCGCGGGAGTTCCCCCGCTGTAGAGCGCGTTCCGAACTGACGGTGTCGGCACGGGCGCTCCAGGTCATTGTTTGCCGCATCATTTTTCCGTCAGCCGGTATCCACCTGACGGAATGATGATCTAAGCCATTTTTTTGTAATCATCTTTCTTCGAGCTGCAATCGATCCGAGATGCCCTTCCTCAAGCCTGCGGCAGGCTCCAGTCCTCGCGCCGGCGGCGCCAGAGCAAATAGCGGTCTTGCGCAGGCCCATCTCCAGGCCGATTGCCGGTTACTCCGCCAGCTCTCGCATCACCTTGATCAGGTCGGATTTTCCTTCGAAGCCGATACCGGGCAGCTCCGGCATGACGATGTGACCATCTTCGACCTTCACGCCGTCCGGGAAGCCGCCATAGGGCTGAAACAGGTCCGGATAGCTCTCGTTACCGCCGAGGCCCAGCCCCGCTGCGATGTTCAGTGACATCTGGTGGCCGCCATGCGGGATACAGCGCGAGGGCGACCATCCCAGCTGATCGAGGACGTCGAGGGTGCGCAGATACTCCACGAGGCCGTAGGACAACGCGCAGTCGAACTGCAGCCAGTCGCGATCGGGGCGCATGCCGCCATAGCGGATCAGGTTGCGCGCATCCTGATGCGAGAACAGGTTCTCGCCGGTCGCCATGGGGCCTGGATAGAACTCGGCCATCGCCGCCTGGAGCTGATAATCCAGCGGATCGCCGATCTCTTCGAACCAGAAAAGCGGGTATTCGCGCAGCATCTTCGCATAGGCGATCGCGGTTTCGAGATCGAAGCGACCATTCGCATCGACGGCAAGCCGGGCCTCGTGGCCGATCTCGGCCAGCACCGCCTCGATCCGGCGCTGATCCTCGTCGATGGAGGCCCCGCCGATTTTCATCTTCACGACATTGTAGCCGCGATCGAGATAGCTGCGCATTTCCCTGCGAAGCGCGGAATCGTCCTTGCCCGGATAGTAATAGCCGCCTGCTGCATAGACGAAGACCCGGGGGTTCGCCTCGACGCCCTTGCGCTCGGCCAGGAGGCGGAAAAGCGGCTTTGCTTCAATCTTGGCGATTGCATCCCACACCGCCATATCGATCGTGCCGACCGCCACGGACCGCTCGCCGTGCCCGCCCGGCTTTTCGTTCTGCATCATGGTGGCCCAGATCCTGTGGGCGTCCAGATTGCTGCCGTCATCGCTCAACAGCGATGCGGGATCTGCCTGAAGGATGCGGTCACGAAAACGTTCCCGGATGAGGCCACCCTGGCCGTAGCGGCCATTCGAGTTGAAGCCGTAGCCGACAACCCGCCGACCGTCCCTGACCACGTCGGTCACGACGGCGACGAGGCTCGTCGTCATCCTGCTGAAATCGATATAGGCATTGCGGATTGGCGACGCGATCGGCTT
>PXAW01000142.1 GCA_003567055.1 Hyphomicrobiales bacterium | reverse complement strand
GTCGTGGCCGAGAGATTCAGCCCCTGCGCGAGCGTCGGCGAGGATACCGTCACCCGCAGGATGCCATCGCGCAGCAAGCGCTCGACTTCCTTGCGATAGGGCGTGGGAAGCGCGCCATGATGGATCGCGACGCCGAGGCGAAGGCACGCCAGGACCGGACTGTCGACGCCAAGCCACTCGGTCCCGATTGCGATCGCATTGTCCAGTACGGCCGGGTCGTGATCGAGCACCGGCACGATCGATCCGCGCTTGGCGAGGTCGACGATCGATTTTGCGAAAGGCCCGACCGATCGGCGTTGCGGACAGAATATCAGCACGGAGTGCTTATCTGCGACCATCGCCCAGGCCGTTGCGATGCACAGTTCGCGCTGATCGCACGGGAAGAAGCGCGTCTTGCGCCCCTTGGGCAGGCTGGCTGTCAGGAAGCGCGGCACGAACGGTTTCTCTGCACCGACCGAGATTTCGAGCTTCGCGTGATCGCCACGCCATTCGACCTCGCCGTAGCGCAGGCGCGTGGGCCGCCAGTTCATCTTAATCAGTCCGTCGTCTTGATCGCCGGTCAGCCACGCCGTGAAATCCTGCAGCTGATCGCCATCGGGAAGGATGGCCGATAGACAGACGATGCGCCGGGTCTCGGCGTCGCTGCGCCGCAACAGGCGCTGGATTTGAACCTCATAACGGACTTCACGCTCGGTCAGTCCGATCATATGGCCTTCGTCGAGGACGACGAGGCCGACGGTATCAAGCAGGTCAGGGTCGTTGCGGAGCGCGAAATCGAGCTTCTCGGGCGTGGCGACGATGATGTCGCTTTCCCGCAGGAAATCCTCATCGACATCGCTGACGCCGATCGCGCCGTAGAGACTTGAGACCGTTTTCCCGAGCGGCTGGAAGGTACGCTGAAGCGTCACTTCGGTCTGCGCTGAGAGCGCGCGCAGCGGGGTGACGAACACGACGCGGCGACCGCCAGCGAGACAGGCCAGGATGCAAAGCTCCGCGACGCGCGTCTTGCCAGCGCTTGTCGGCAACGAGACGACCATATTGTCGTCGAGATCCAGCGCCCGAGTCGCAGCATCGATCTGCGAAGGCCACAGGTCGATCTCGGAGCGACCCCGACGCAGGAGCGACGCGATGAACAATTCGCGGTAGGCGCCCCAATCCTCGGCTGCACCGTCGTTCGGCACCTTGGGGAGACGGACATGGAAGCTCGATGACCACAGATCGTTTAGCAGGTGGATGGTGAGCCGGTGACACCACCAACTTGGCACCATGTTGAGTTCGGCCGCCGAGGACAGGCCGGTCTTCAGGCGTTCGATTGCGGAGCCGATCAGCGCTTCGTCGCCCCGCTCGAACGCAAGCAGTGCGATGGCGAGCGCTGCCGTGAAATTGTCGGCAAGCGCTCGATCGACAACCTGCAGGAGCGGTTCGTCTGCGGGCTCGCCCTCACTGTCGCTCGAAACTGGCGCGTCGCCTGCGCCTTCTCCCGCGAGGTGCGCGATCATCACATCGTCCGACGTGGTGTCACGCTCCTCGCCGATTAGCGTTTCGAGCGTCACCAAGTCGCGCAGCATGAGGAGCGCGACGGCGCGTTCCGGCACGCTGAGATTGGCCTCGTTCAACCCCTCGTGCAGCAATGAGTAGGCCCGTGCCGCATAGCGGGCGAGATGGTAGCAGGCACCGGCCATCAGCCGGTGGAAATCCCGGTCGTTCGTGACGCGGCCACGTGCCGTCGCCGCCTCGATCGCCGATGCGGCATGTTCGAAGGCACTTCGCGCCGCGCCGAATTCGGCCTGCTGATCGAGCAGTCGCAGCCCTTGGCTCATCAGCGAAAAGGCGTAACTCAGGAGATCGTAAGTCAGCAGCGTTGAGAATTGTGGCGCCTCGGGCGGCACCACTCCGTCGCGCCACAACATCGCCCGCGCCTGACCTTTCGCGAGTAGATCGTCGCGGAACCCGGCGACCGTCGCCTCGGCGATCAGCTGCGCGATGGCTTCAGGGCTTGTTGCCATCTGCGATCACCTTGTCGAAGACCTGTTTGATGAACGCCTGATGGGTCGACACCCGCAGACCGACCGCGAACTGCGGAATCTTGCCGCTATAGGCGTTGAGGTTGGCGGTGAGCAGATTGCTCGGATTGTTGCCCGTGAACATGAACATCAGGTGCGAAAGCTGATTGATCTTGATCCGCGCTTTTAGCTGAAACTGGTCTATCACCTCGGCGAGGGCCGACTCGCCCGTCTCGAACAATCGGTCCGCAACGAACGCGAGCGCGTGCGGCGTAGGCCGCCCATTGCTGGATGCAAGCGCCGTACGGGCTTCATCGACCGTCTTCTTGCCGAGCGCGGCGCGGCTTTTAACCTCGCCCTTCAGGAATTTGACGGTGACAACAGGATCGAGCCTGATCCCCAGTATATCGTCACCCCGCATCGCCATCTCGCGGTGATCCGACCACCGCAACTTAAAGACGCCGACCGAATAGTCGGTGAACTCCGACAGATAGCTGGTGGCAAGAATCTCGCCGAGATCGCCCGATCGAGATTTTGCACCCTGTGGCAACTTGGTCTGGACATAGTCGGCCACCGCCGGCTTCCCGAGCCGCCGCAGGATGTCGGCAATGCGATCCGGTGCGGCATAATGACCGGGAACGACCGCGGCGACCGATGCAACGCCCGTGCTCGCGAGCGCCTCCGCGTCAGCCTCGAGATAGACGAGGCTGTGTCTTTTAACCTTGGTGACGGTCTCGCCGCACCAGAATTTGATGTCCGCCACTTGGCACGCCCCCCTTTTCCACCCCCATATCAAATTAAGATGCGTGACGGCATCTATTCAGCGAACGATGTCGTGGAAACTTTTCGCAACTGCGTTAGGCGCAGTAGTCGCCTTGAGCAAGAGTGGAACGCTCGGCAATGACTTCCCAGTTTTCGCCATCGAATAACATGTCCTGTTCGGTGCAGCTTGGCGTTTGCCAGTCGCTCAGCCATTTCACTCGGAGCATTCGGCTCTGGGCGAGGTAGAGAAGGCTCATTCCATAGTAATCCTCGCCGCCATAAGGGAAACTCTGAACGGCGCCGGTCTCGATGTCCACGACAACAGCGAATCGACAGGATGTCCCGCAGCCGATCTCCACGATGGTGAAATGTCCTGCGAAATTCGCCCCTGCGACAAGGCCATTCGCGATTCGGGTCCTGAAATTCCGATAATCTGCGTCGCGGCCCTCGAAGTCGGGCGCATGAGGGGTTCCTGTGAAGATACTATCGGCGGGGAAGTCGCTAAAGCTCGCGCCACCCATTGCAGCATCTCTTGTGGCTCCGCTGCCGTCATCATCGGAAAGGTCACGATTGAGGTCGAGTGCGCGCGCGTCCTCACTGCTGATCCAGTACATCTGCGTAGGCGGCGTTGTGAGCATGCGCTGAATGATATCCCAAGGGACACCGTAGCTTAGGAAGGCGTCTATTTGATCTGCCAGAACGAATTGCAGTATCGAGGCGTTGGTCCGGCCGCCATCGTCGAGTTGGTGAAGCCCGAGGCGACCTTCCAGAAGCCTGTCGTGTCCGGCGAAGAAGAGAAGCGCGCAGGCAGAGGCACAGGTCTCGCCGGGACGGACATAGGTTCCGAGGCGGCGCGTGTTGATGATCGTTGCCATTTGTAGCGAGCTTACAACCTGGCCGCCGGGACTGTTCAGC
>PXAW01000098.1 GCA_003567055.1 Hyphomicrobiales bacterium | reverse complement strand
GCCTTCGCCGGCACCACCGTCATTTGCGCCATCATCGGCAGCAGCAGCCTTGCGCGGCGATTTCCGCGCTGCGGCTGCGGGCTTCTTCACCGGCGCATCCTCGCCGGCCTCTGCGCCGTCCGTCGCGGTCTTGCGCGTGGTGCGCCGGGTCGTCGTCGCCGCGCGACGACGCTTGGGCTTTTCCTCGCCGGCATCATCGTCATGGACGACATCCGCTTCCGGTTCGGGATTGCGGCTGACGGGCTTCGTCAGGAAATCCGGCAGAGCGGGCTGCTCGGCTTCGTCGGAACGCGTCGGCGCGGGACGGCGGCGACCGCGCACGGGACGCTCGCCCGCATCCTCGCCGGCAAGCGGAGCATCCTGCCCGGCGCGGGCCTGCCCGGCATCATCGCGCGAATCCGCCTCGGCATCACCGTTGCCACGGTTGTCCTGCTGATTGCGCCCGAAGCGCTCCCGGCGATCGCCACGCCCGCGCGGCTGGAAACCGCGATCAGGCTGACGGTCGGGACGCGGATCGTAGCTCGGCGGCTGCGGCAGCTGGCCGGGATCGACCTCTTCCGGCTGAACGCGCTGAGGCTGCCCGCCACGATCAGGCTGGGCGTAACCATGCGTGTAGCCGTTCGAATCGTCATCATCGTCGTCGTCGTCGTCGGAGCGACCAGTGCCGTATTGCTGGCGCATGTTCTCCTGGGCACCGGCGATGATGCGAAGATAATGCTCGGCATGCTGGAAATAATTTTCCGCCGCGACCGGATCACCGCTGGCCTGCGCATCACGCGCGAGCTGGCCGTATTTCTCGGCGATGTGCTGGGCGGTGCCGCGCACTTTCACGTCCGGCCCGTTCGACTCGTAGCTGCGTGTCAGCGGATTGGGGCCCTTGCCACGGCTGCGTCCGCGCATGCGTCTGTTCTGTCCTGGTCTCATCGATTCACTTCGACCTTCATCTCTTGCGATGCCACACTCTCGCTACGCCGACATGCCGTATCCGGAATGCCGTGCACGCCCATTTTCGCGTGAAAGTCCACTGTCTCGTGCAATTCCATCGAACCGTGCCAGTGCAACATCACGTGCGAGAGAAAAACGCCGGACGGGATTCCCCCCATCGTCCGAGCGAACATCCGTCATCCGGCGGCTTCGACCGGGATAGGCTCCGGACGACCATCTGGTATGTCGGGTTCCTTGTGCCGCCGGGTGAGCCACCTTGCTGCGGCGAGAAAACGCGAGCCCTGCCCGACGGGAGCCTGATGATTCGGCTATCCAGTGCCGGGCTCATCGCGTTTCGCCTTGCAAACTAACCGCTCACCCCGCATACGCCAAGCATTATTTGCACGATTTTCCGACTATTTCGTAAACTTCTGATTGCGCTGCCTGAAACATGTCTCAGGCGGGGCGGGTGAAAGCCTGCGCGCGGAGCACACCGCCGAGATCCGCTTCGCTCCCCGCGAAGACGAGCCCGGCTGATTCGGCGATCCCGCGCAAAGCCGCCTCCTGATCATGACCATGCTCGAGAACGAGGGCTGCGCCCGGGCGCAGGAGCTGCATCGCGGCGCGACAGATCGGCGAGTAAGGGGCAAGCCCGTCATCGCCGCCATCGAGAGCCCGGTGCGGATCGAAGCCCGACACCTCCCTGGCGAGCCCGGCAATGTCGGCGGAGGGAATGTAGGGCGGGTTCGAGACGATCAGATCGAAGCCCCCTCCCCCGTCGGGTGCCGCCGGCGCGAACGGCGCCGCCCAATCCGCCTGGACGAGGGCGGCACGATCAGCAAGGCCGAGGGCGCGGGCATTGGCGCGGGCGGTGACGAGCGCCGCATGCGCGCGGTCGCTGCCGATTCCGAAGGCGCCCCGGCATTCCGACAGAAGCGCGAGCAGGATGCAGCCGCTGCCGGTGCCGAGATCGAGAAAGCGCTTCTCTTCCCTGCCCGAAGCAACATGGCGCAGGGCGAGCGCGACGAGCGCCTCCGTATCGGGACGCGGCTCCAGCGTGTCGGGGGCGAGGGCGAAGCGCAGCCCCCAGAATTCGCGATATCCCAGAATGCGCCAGACCGGCTCGCCCGCCACCCGCCGCGCGATCCAGCCATCGAGTCGCACTGCGGCCGGCGCATCGATCGGCGCTTGCGGGTCGCGGGCAAGCGCCGTGGCATCGCAGCCGGTTGCTTCCATGAGCAGGATCCGCGCATCGAGGGCGGGATCCGCAATACCGGGGACGGAGAGCGCCGCGCGGGCCGCGCGCAGAGCCTGCGCCATCGCGCTCCCCGGTATGATGGCCGTCACAGCCCGGCCTCCGCCAGAAGCGCGGCCTGATGCTCGGCGACGAGCGCGTCGAGGATCTCGCCGAGCGCCTCACCGGCGAGGATTTCGGGCAGTTTGTAGAGGGTGAGGCCGATACGGTGATCGGTGACGCGCCCCTGCGGGAAATTGTAGGTGCGGATACGTTCCGAACGATCGCCGGAACCGACCTGGGAGCGCCGATCCGCCGCCCGCTCGGATTCGCGCGCCGTGCGCTCACGGTCGAACAGGCGCGCGCGCAGGATCTCCATGGCGCGGGCCTTGTTCTTGTGCTGGGAACGCTCGGCCTGGACCACGACGTTGATTCCGGTCGGCTCATGCGTGATGCGCACCGCCGATTCCGTGCGGTTGACATGCTGCCCGCCCGCGCCGCCGGCGCGCATCGTATCGATCCGCAACTCGCGCTCGTCCAGCGAGAAATCGACCTCCTCCGCCTCCGGCAGAACCGCCACGGTGGCAGCCGAAGTGTGGATGCGCCCGCCGGCTTCCGTATCGGGAACGCGTTGCACGCGATGCACACCGCTTTCGAATTTCAGCCGCGCGAAGACGCCGCGCCCGGAGATCTGGGCGATGATTTCCTTGTAGCCGCCGACCGTGCCCTCGCTCGCGGCGATCACCGAGACGCGCCAGCCGTTCAACTCGGCGTAACGCGCATACATGCGATAGAGATCGCCTGCGAACAGGGCGGCCTCGTCGCCGCCGGTACCGGCGCGGATTTCGAGGATGGCGCTCTTCTCGTCGGCAGCATCGCGCGGCAGCAGCATCAGCCGCACCGCGCGCACCGCCTCGGCCAGCCGCTCACGGGCCGGACCGCGCTCCTCCTCGGCCAGCGCCCGCATCTCGCGATCGGTCGCCGGATCGCCGAGCAGCGCCTCGACACCGTCGAGCTCCTCGCGGATGGCGCGATAGGCCTTGACCGCCTCCACCACCGGTTCGAGCTCGGCAAGTTCGCGCGAAAGCCTGACGAAGGTCTCGGCATCCGGCCCCGAGGCCAGAGTCGCGGTGAGAACGGCATGCCTGTCGACGACGGCGTCGAGGCGTTCGCGTGGCAGATGATCGTCAGGGATTGCGCTCGTCATGGTTCTCGTACCGCTCGCGCCCGTCATGACCCAAGCCGGGGCGCGAAGCAAGCCGACTCGTGGTACAACACCCGGACCACCGGGACGATTTGCCCGGGTTTTCGTCAGCTTTATGCGTGAAATCCGCCGCAAGCTGCGCTAGGAAGACGCGCGCCCATGGCGGCGCATCGCGCCTTGAAGCCGAAAGATGAAGACGATGACCGCACGTCCGTTACCACGTCAGGGATTGATGTCGATCGAGGCCTATGCGCCGGGCAAGAGCAAGGCGCCCCCCGGTGTCACCGTGCACAAGCTCTCCTCGAACGAGACTCCGCTCGGCCCCTCGG
>PXAW01000344.1 GCA_003567055.1 Hyphomicrobiales bacterium | reverse complement strand
GGCTCGGCGGATCGGTCAGCCGCCGGCGCGTGAGACCTTGTGCAGCGGCATCATCGCCGCCACGCATCTGGCGTTGGAAGGCTTCCCGCTGTTCGCGCGTGATTTGCGGCGGCTGATCGCCCCACGGGTCGTTCGGATCGATGGTCGCCGCGCGCCCCGCGCCGCGCGGGACCCGGAAATTCGCAGTCTCCTCGCGGACGCCGTCGCCGCCGCGAACGCTGTCCTGATAACGCTCCAGCTCCATCTGCTCCTCACGCGCGACCCGGTCGCGACGATCTTCCGGCCAGTTCGGCGCGCTGCCGACCTGCTCGGGCGAACGCGGCGGCGGCAGATCGCGTGATGGTGGCACCACCAGCGGAGCGCGCTCTCGATACTCGATCTGCGGCTGCTGGGGCTCCATGATGCCGATGCGCCCGAAAATGTCGCGCAAGAGCGTTCCCTCCTGCGCCTGGGCGGGAAGGGCGATGCCGAGCCCGAGCGTCAGGGCCAGTCCGGCGAACGTGGCGCGCGTCAAAGGTGTACGCGGCATGATGAGAACCCCCTGGTTCCAGAATTCGACGATGACACTCAACCGGATGAACCCGAATCGCGGCCATCATGTGACGCGGTATCAACTCCCGCCCGCTCCGCCGCACGGCTTCGCCGCGGCTCGAGCACGAAGGAGTCATAGACGAGACCGAGCACGCCCGCAACGATCGCGGCATCAGCGATGTTGAACACGTACCAGGAGAACCCGCCGAAGAACACGTGGACGAAGTCGAACACGGCGCCGTAGGCGATCCGGTCGATCGCATTGCCGATCGCGCCGCCCACGATCAGCGCGAGCGAAACGGCCAGAAACCGCTGCGGCGTGCGCAGCATCCAGATCCCCAGCCCCAATGCCGCTGCCAGCGAAAACACGATGAGCCCCCAACGCCCCAGCTCGGTCTCCTGCTGCAGCAGCCCATAGGAGATGCCGCGGTTCCATACCGTGATCAGTTCCACGAACGGTCCCAGCCGCACCGGCTCATTCAGGAAGAGCTCGAAGACGAAGAGCAGATAGAGCTTCGACGCCTGGTCAAGCGCCAGCGTGACGAGAACGACAATGATGGACAGGCGTGCGGCGCTCATGCGCTCCCCATGGCTGATTTCGCGCTACGATATGCCTCCTCCGGTGCCGGATCGCAAGCCGCTCGGGATCAGGCAGAGGGCGGCTGCCTCTCTGCTGTCGAAAGCGGGGCGAGCTTCAGGCGCCCATCATCTGATGGCGTGCTGCGATACCGCTTGCGC
Organism: Hyphomicrobiales bacterium; assembly: GCA_003567055.1. Lineage (GTDB taxonomy): Bacteria > Pseudomonadota > Alphaproteobacteria > Rhizobiales > Beijerinckiaceae > Saliniramus. Next base: position 2,430 of record PXAW01000344.1, on the reverse strand, counting down.
CGGCAGCTTTGACGCAAACCTGATTGCGTCCGCAATTCTTGGCTTCGTAGAGCGCATCATCGGCGCGCTTGATCGCCGTCTCGACGGCTTCGCCGGGTCGCGATGCCGTGACGCCGAAGCTGCCGCTGAGGGTGATGGTCGCACCGGTGCCCGCGACGAAACTGATCGCGGCGACGCTGCGGCGCAGCGATTCGGCGATCGGCTCACTCGCGCCGGCATCACAGCCGGGGAGGGCGAGGATGAACTCTTCTCCGCCGAACCGCGCTGCTGCTCCGCCATGAGCGCGGGCATATTCGTCACACAGGCTCCCGACACGGCGGATGGCCTCGTCGCCGCAATCATGCCCGTGGCAATCGTTGAGCCGCTTGAAATGGTCCAGATCGGCCAGGATCAAGCCGATGCTGCCGTAATTGCCGGGATCCTCGTTCCATCCGGCCATCCTGGCGAAGAAGGCGCGGCGGTTGAGCAGGCCGGACAGGAGGTCCCGCTGCGCCTGATGCCACAGGGCGCGCTGGAGCCGCGTCATCCGCTCGGCCGCGCGCAGTCGCGCATGCAGCTCTTCCGCGACGAGCGGTTTCGAGATGAAGTCGTCGGCGCCGGCATCGAGCACCTCGGAGAGGCTGCGTGTATGGGCGAGGGAGGACATCGCGATCACGTAGAGCGGGCGCCCGGCATTGGCGATCAGGCGCAGCGCCCAGCATGTCTCGAAACCGTCCAGCGGAGTGGTCTCGAGCCCCGTCAGCACCGCATCGACATTCTCATCGGCGCGCACGAAGGCCAGTGCCTCGCGGGAATCGGTGAAGATCGCGGTCTCGTGGCCCCGCTGCGCCAAAAGGCCGGCCACGCCGCGCGCCATGACGCGACTCGATTCCACCACGACGACTTTCACGGCCGGTTCCCACAACGCGTTTTCCGATGACGCACAATGCGGTTGCGTCCCTTAATGGAGGCCTAATATCAAAGGCTGCATGGCGCAATCGTCGGCAACCCGACGCATGAAATTGCGTGGCATTTCGCGAAAAAGACATAAAGACATCTTTATATCTCAATTGCTCTTTCAGCTCGGCTCTGATAGGACAGCCTCAATCGCCGGCGCACCGCAGCGCGGTCGCGCCCGCTTTCACGCAACGAAAGGATGGAAAGCATGTCGAACGATTATGCCGTCAAGGATATCGGTCTTGCCGATTTCGGCCGTATGGAAATCGAGATCGCCGAAAGCGAAATGCCGGGACTGATGGCCCTGCGCGAAGAATACGGTGCCAGCAAGCCGCTCAAGGGCGCGCGCATCGCCGGTTCGCTGCACATGACCATCCAGACGGCCGTTCTGATCGAGACCCTCAAGGAGCTCGGCGCGGATATCCGCTGGGTTTCGTGCAACATCTACTCCACGCAGGATCACGCCGCTGCCGCGATCGCCGCTGCCGGCATCCCGGTCTTCGCCTACAAGGGCGAGACCCTGAAGGAGTACTGGGATTACACCGCCAAGCTATTCGACTGGCACGGCGGCGGCATGCCCAACATGATTCTCGACGATGGTGGTGACGCCACCATGCTCGTCCATCTCGGCCTGCGCGCCGAAAACGGCGACGTGGCCTTCCTCGACAATCCGGGTGCGGAAGAAGAGCAATACCTCTTCGCCCTGATCAAGCGCCTCCTCAAGGAGAAGCCCAAGGGCTGGTTCGGCGAGATCGCCAAGTCGATCAAGGGCGTCTCGGAAGAGACCACCACGGGTGTGCACCGTCTCTACGTCATGGCCAAGGAAGGCAAGCTGCTCTTCCCCGCCATCAACGTCAACGACTCGGTCACCAAGTCGAAGTTCGACAACCTCTATGGTTGCCGTGAGTCGCTCGTCGACGGCATCCGTCGCGGCACCGACGTGATGATGTCGGGCAAGGTCGCCATGGTCGCCGGCTTCGGCGATGTCGGCAAGGGTTCCGCCGACAGCCTGCGTCAGGCCGGCTGCCGCGTGCTCGTCTCGGAAGTCGATCCCATCTGCGCGCTCCAGGCCGCGATGGAAGGCTACGAGGTCGTCACCATGGAAGACGCCCTGCCGCGCGCCGACATCTACGTCACCGCGACCGGCAACAAGGACGTGATCACCGCCGAGCACATGGCCGGCATGAAGGATCGCGCCATCGTCTGCAATATCGGTCACTTCGACAACGAGATTCAGGTCGCGGCGCTGAAGAACTACAAGTGGCGCAACGTGAAGCCGCAGGTGGACGAGATCGAGTTCCCCGACGGCAAGCGCATCATCCTGCTCTCCGAGGGCCGTCTGGTGAATCTCGGCAACGCGATGGGGCACCCCTCCTTCGTGATGTCGGCCTCCTTCACCAACCAGGTGCTCGCCCAGATCGAGCTCTGGCAGAACGAGGGCAAGTACGAGCGTCAGGTCTATGTGCTGCCCAAGCATCTCGACGAGAAGGTCGC
>PXAW01000213.1 GCA_003567055.1 Hyphomicrobiales bacterium | reverse complement strand
TGCACGAAGGCGGCATCGCCCACCACATAGGTGATCGAGCCGAGCGTATGGCCCGGCGAGAGCATGACGCGGGCCTCGATCTCGCCGATGCGGAAGGTCTCGCCCTCCTTGAACAGGTGGTCGAAATCGCGGGTCGGATCGAACGCATCGGGCAGGTTGTAGATTTCCGCCCAGATCTTGGAGATGTCGCGCACCTTCTCGCCGATCGCCATCGGCGCACCGGTCTTCTGCTTGAGCTGGGCTGCGGCCATCAGATGATCCGCATGGGGATGGGTGTCGAGGACCCATTCCACGGTGAGGCCGTTCTCGCGGACGATGTCGAGCACCTGATCCATCGAGCCGGTATCGAGGCGGTAATGCTTGGGGTCGAAATTCCAGACCACATCGATCACGGCGGCCTTGCGGGTGGCCGGATCGGCGGCAATGTACTGGATCGAACCCGTATCGGGCTCGTAGATGCCCCAGACATCCGGGCTGCCCGGACCGCGCGAGGGGGAATGGCGGACGACGCGCTCATTGAGAAGATTCTGCATCGGGTGAACTCCCTTTGTTATTCCTGATCGGTGTCTCGTCATGCGACCCTGCCGAGGACCCGGAACCCCGCGAAAGCGCTGCCCGGGCGACCTCCCGGTCGCGTTGACAATCGATATATTAGCTAAAACTAATTTAGTCAACCCTGCAATAAAAAGGGCGCGCCCGAATGCGAGCGCGCCCGGGGAGCATAGCGTGCAACGCTCACGCCGTCTTGTCGAACAATTCCCGACCGATCAGCATGCGGCGGATCTCGCTGGTGCCGGCGCCGATCTCGTAGAGTTTGGCGTCGCGCAGGAGGCGGCCCGTGGGATAGTCGTTGATATAGCCGTTGCCGCCGAGCAGCTGGATGGCGTCCAGCGCCATCTGCGTGGCCTTTTCCGCCGCGTAGAGAATCGCGCCGGCAGCGTCCTCGCGGGTGGTCTGGCCGCGATCGCAGGCCTTGGCGACGGCATAGACATAGGCCTTGCAGGCATTCATCCCGACATACATGTCCGCCACCTTGCCCTGGACCAGCTGGAAGGTGCCGATCGGCTGGCCGAACTGCTTGCGCTCGTGCACATAGGGCATGACGATGTCCATGCAGGCCTGCATGATGCCGAGCGGCCCGGCGGCGAGCACGGCGCGCTCGTAATCGAGGCCCGACATCAGCACGTTGACGCCCTTGCCGACCTGGCCGAGCACGTTTTCCTCCGGCACCTCGCAATCCTCGAAGACGAGCTCGCAGGTATCGGAGCCGCGCATGCCGAGCTTGTCGAGCTTCTGATGCGTCGAGAAACCCTTCATGCCCTTCTCGATCAGGAAGGCGGTGATGCCGCGCGGGCCGGCATCGGGGTCGGTCTTGGCATAGACGACCAGCGTCTCGGCGATGGGGCCGTTGGTGATCCACATCTTGTTGCCGGTCAGGACGTAGCGGTCGCCCTTCTTTTCGGCCCTGGTGCGCATCGAGACCACATCCGAGCCCGAGCCCGGCTCCGACATGGCGAGCGCGCCGACATGCTCGCCGCTCATCAGCCTGGGCAGGTATTTCGCCTTCTGCGCCGCCGTGCCGTGGCGGCCGATCTGGTTGATGCACAGATTGGAATGCGCGCCGTAGGAGAGCCCCACGCTGGCGGAAGCGCGCGAGATTTCCTCCATCGCCACGACATGGTCGAGATAGCCGAGCCCCGTGCCGCCATCCTCCTCCGCGATGGTGATGCCGTGCAGGCCGAGCTCGCCCATCTGCGGCCAGAGATCGCGGGGGAACTGGTTGTCGCGGTCGATCGCCTCTGCACGCGGGGCGATCTTCTCCTGCGAGAAGGCGGCGACCGTCTCGCGGATGGCATCGGCGGTGTCGCCGAGGTCGAAATTGAAGGCGGGCGCAGCATTGGGAATCATGGCAGGGTCTCCTCCGCGAATGGTTTTGCCGCTTTATAGCAGCCCCCCGCGCCCTGTCATATGCGGCTTTGGTGCGCTCTTTGCAGAGGCTCAACGGGTGCGGATGGCGGCATAGCGGCGTGCCGCCTTGCGCAAGACCGCCTCATCCATCTCCGCGATGCTGCGTGCGGGGCCGGTATAGGCGAGGCAGCCGAAGGCGTCTTCGATGCGGGACGGCGCGAAGGTCGGGCGCTCGGCGGAAGCGTTATCGACCGACGCTTTATCTGAAGGCTTATCTTTAATCGTCATGGGACGTCTTTTCTCGATCCTGGATCACGATCATCTCACGCACACGCCAACGCCCGCAAGCCCTTCACTCCACGCCCCGAATCACCGCCTGCGGCACGTCATAGGCCTCGAAATTCGCCCAGTGTTTCTCGACATCGTCGCGGAAAAGCCCGCCGGTGATGCCGTTGACGAGTTTGGGGATGGCGGTGGTCATGGCGTTGATCGAGGAGCCCGACGCGCCAAAGCTCATGGTGGAGGCGATCGAGAACAGGTGGATATGGCGGATCCAGGGGGTCTCGCCCGGCGCGCGCTCCATGAAGCTGTAATCGCGCGCGAGATAGGGGAAGCGCCCGAGCCGTTCGTCGCGCTCGGCATCCGGCGGGGTATAGGCCTCGCCCCAGCTGAGGATGTTGGAGGCAAAGCGCGCGAGTTCCGGGCGGGCGGTATAATCATTCTCGATGCCGGTGCCGCAGATCAGGAAATCGGCGGTGAAGGGGCCCTGCGCCGTGGTGAGCGCGACGCGCCCGTCGGCGTCGACCCGCGCATCCTGCCAGGCGGCGCCGCCATGCAGGTGGAAATTGTCGTGGCGGGCGCAGCGGTCCCAGGTCGCCTGCGGAAAGCCCTCGCGCAGGGAGAGGACCCGGCGCATGAAGCGCCAGCGCCAGGCATCGTCGAGATCGGAGAGATTGCGCAGGAAGCCGGCGAAGGTCAGCCAGCGATAGGGCTGCACCACCTGCGGGCTCGCGCGCCGGCAAAACAGATGCACGGATTCCGCCCCCGCTTCGAGCGCCGTCGCCGCATTGTCGAGCGCCGAGGCGCCGGCGCCGAGCACGGCCACGGTCTTGCCGGCGAGCCTTTCGAAATCGATGGCATCGGCGGTATGCGCGCGGCAATGCGCGGGCAGTTCTTCGATGAAATCGGGCAGCCACCAGCGCCCGGTGCTCTCCTGGCCGGTGGCGAGGACGAGCTTGCGGGTATGCACGATCTCCTCGCCGGTGGCGCTCTTCAGCGTCAGCCGCAACAGATCGCCGGCGGGGGCGATGTCGGTGAGTGCGGTCTCGTTATCGACGGGGATACCGATCCGGTCGCGTACCCAGAGGAGGTATTCGGCCCACAATTCGCGCGGGATCAGATCGAGCGCTTCCCAATCGGCCTGCCCGAAACGCGCCTCGTGCCAGCTTTGATAGGTCAGGCTCGGCACGTCGAGATCGGGGCCGGTGAAATCCTTGGGGCTGCGCAGGGTATGCATGCGGGCATAGGTCAGCCACGGCCCTTCCTGCCCACGCGGCGCCTTGTCGATGACGCGGATATTCTCGACCCGCGCGCGCATCAGCCCGAAAGCGGTGGCGATGCCGCTCTGGCCGGCGCCGATGATGACCACGTCATGCGCCGGGCGGCCATCCGGCCCGCTGACCGGATCGAGCCAGGGCATGCGCGGATGCGCGATCTTGGCGAGATCCGCGCGCACCTGCGCCTCCAGCCGCGCCAGGGCGGTCTCCTCCATCCTCATTCTCGTCCCTCCGGGG
>PXAW01000105.1 GCA_003567055.1 Hyphomicrobiales bacterium | reverse complement strand
TGCGCCGCGCCTCATCCGGGCTCGACCCCACCACGTAGGAGCGGATCGTGTCGGTATCGACGCGGCGATTGCCCTCGACGATCACCTGCTGCGCGAAAGCTTCGGAGACGCCGAAGGCTGCCATCGCCATTGCGAGTGCTACCGTCGTCCGTTTCGCCGTCACGCTGCGGCGCGCGTTCTTGCTCGACATATACTGGCCCGTCTCGTTCTGGTTTGTCGCGGGTTTTGCCCCGAAGCCGGACACGCACATGCATGCCGACCCGCTTGGTCTCTACTCCGCTTCTACCGAAACTCGGCGCCATTGCAAACGCCGAATGTCCCACCCGGCAGAATTTTCCCCCGGCGTGGCCTTCGTGTCACGATAGGGCCGCAATTTTTCAGGCGGTGAGGTTAACAATATCGTTCCACGTGACGAAGAGCATCAGCATCAGGACCAGCGCCAGGCCGATCCGAAAGCCGATTTCCTGCGCCTGATCACTGAGCGGGCGCCCGCGTGCCGCCTCGATCGCATAGAACATCAGATGCCCGCCATCGAGCATCGGCACGGGGAACAGATTGATGAAGCCGATCGAGACGGAGAGCAGCGCCGTGAGGCTGATCAGACCCAGAATGCCGCCGAGGGTGGCGACGTCCCCCGACACCTTCGCGATCCGGATCGGCCCGGAGAGCTGATCTGCCGATTCGCGGCCCGTCACGAGTTTGCCGAGATAATCGATCGTCCGGTCGATGACGAAATAGGTCTCCGATACTCCGTGGCCGAGCGATTGAAGCGGGCCGAACTCGATATGCCGCACCGCGTCCGGATCGTTGACCGCCTGCAGGCCCAGCATGCCGATGCGATGGCGACCGAATGCCGTCTCCTGCTCGGTGCGCACCGGGACGGCGACGAGGGTCTCGACCCGCCCGTCGCGCTCGACCTCGAAGACGAGATCATCGCCGGCGGAGGAGCTGACGATGCGCTGCAGATCGGAGAAGCCGACCACCTCGCGCCCGTTGATCGACAGGATCAGATCGTTCTGCGCGAAGCCCGCCGCCTCCGCCGCACTGCCCTCCACGACGGCCTGCACACGCGGCTCCAGCACCCGCTGGCCGTTGAAATAGACGATTCCGGCGAAGATCAGGATGGCGAGGATGAAATTCGCCGCCGGCCCCGCCGCGACGATCAGCGCGCGCTGGCCGACGGGTTTGTGGTGGAAGCTGCGGGAGCGGGTCGCATCGTCCATCTGCGACAATTCATCGGCATCCGGCGCACTCGACACGTTGAGATCGCCGGTGAATTTGACATATCCGCCCAGCGGAATGACGGAAACCTTCCAGCGCGTGCCCTGACGGTCGGTCCAGCCGAACATTTCCGGCCCGAAACCGATCGAAAACGCATCGACCCCGACCCCGCACCAGCGCCCGACGAGAAAATGGCCCATCTCGTGGACGAAGATCACGATGGCGAGCACGAAGATGAAGGGGATCAGATAGCCGAAGATGAGCTCCCAGACCGAACCGACCACCAGACCGAATATTTCCATCGCCCGTCTCCGTTTCGCCGTACCCGCATCGGATCCGGCCCAATTGCGCGCTCACATGACCGGGTGAGCGCTACATACCAAGAAGTTCCCGCGTCAGGGCGCGGGCGCGTTCATCGATGGCCAGGGCCGTCTCGACATCACCGGGCGCCTCGCGTTCCGATGCCACCATACGGGCACAAACCTTCTCGACACTTACCGCAATACCATAAAAATCCAGCCTACCGGCAATGAAGGCGGCGACTGCGATCTCGTTGGCGGCGTTCAGGATGGTCGGATGCGCCCCGCCATCCGCCAGAGCCGCCATGGCGAGCCCGAGACAGGGAAACCGCTCCATATCCGGCTTCTCGAAGCTCAACGCCGCAATCGCGGCGAGATCAAGGCGTGGCAGCGCGGTGTCGAGCCGCATGCCCTGCGGTGCCAGCGCATGCGCGATGGGCACGCGCATATCCGGCGCCGCCAGCCCCGCCGTCACCGCACCGTCGCGCCAGCTCACCAGCCCGTGCACGATCGATTGCGGATGCACCAGCACGTCGAGCCGGGCGGCCTCCAGCCCGAACAGGTGATGGGCCTCGATCAGTTCGAGGCCCTTGTTCATGAGCGTCGCCGAATCGATCGTGACCTTGGCCCCCATGGACCAGTTGGGATGCTTCAACGCCTGCTGCGGCCCGGCAGCGGCGATGGCCTCGCGCGACCAGGTCCGGAACGGCCCGCCCGATGCGGTCAGCGTCATCGCGGCGACGTCGCTCAGCGCGCCGCTGCCCAGAGCCTGGGCCAGGGCGTTATGCTCGGAATCGACCGGCAGCACCGGCACGCCGGCCCTCGCGGCAGCCTGCATGAAGGCGGCGCCGGCACTGACGAGGCTTTCCTTGTTGGCCAGCGCGATGGCGCGGCCCGGCCTGATCGCAGCGGCGGTCGGGCGCAGACCCGCCGTCCCGGCAATGGCCGCGAGCACGAGATCGGCCTCGTGAGCGACCGCCTCCATGACCGCCCCCTCGCCAGCACCGCAGGCGATGCCGCTTCCCGAAAGCGCCTCACGCAGGGCCGGCAGGGCGGAATCGTCGGCGAGCGCGGCATAGCGCGCCCCGGTCTCCCGGGCGGCTGCAGCCAGCGCCGGCGCGTCCGAGCCGCCCACCACGGCGGTGACCGTGAAGGCGTCCCGGTGACGGGCGATCACGTCACGGGCCGATCGCCCGATCGAGCCGGTCGCACCGAGCAGGATGAGTTTGCGTGTCATCGCCTCGCGATTCTCCGTCAGCGTCGGGCTCGTGCGCCGGTCGTCATCCGGCGCCGATCCCGAAGGGCGACAGCCCCAGCAGCATCAGGCCGACCAGCAGGCAGACGGCGAAAAACGCATCGAGCCGATCCATCACGCCGCCATGACCGGGAATCAGATTGCCCGAGTCCTTGACGTCGAAATGGCGCTTGAGCGCCGATTCGGCCAGGTCCCCCCCCTGCCCGATCACCGATGCGAGCCCGGAGAGCAGCGTCAGCGCCCACAGATCGAGCGGCGGCGCCTGCCCCAGGAGCCGGGCGACGAGCCCCAGCAGAAAACCCGCCAGCATGGCGCAGGCCAGCCCGCCGAAGAAGCCCGCCCAGGTCTTTTTCGGGCTCAGCCGGGGCCACAGCTTCGGGCCGCCCAGCGCGCGCCCGGTGAAATAGGCCGCGATATCCGTGCCCAAGACCACGGCGAAGATCCACAGGATGGCGAGCGCACCGAGCGCGGGATCGGCGCGCACGATGAGCGGCACGGCCACCACCACGAAACCGACGGCGTAGCCCGCGCCGGCCCAGATCCGGTCGCGCCACGTCATGCTGATCATCACCACGAGCGCTCCGCCGGTCAGCGCGATCGCCGCCAGCACGATCCCCGGCCAGCCGGTGAGATGTGCCAGCACGAAGGCAGTATAGGCCAGTGCACCGGCCACGACGCTGGGAATGCGCCGGGCGATCCAGACCATGGCGATCCATTCGAACAGAACCGCCGACCCGGCCGCCAGCCAGAGCACGGCGAAGACGGCCCCGCCGAACCAGGTGGTTCCCAGCGCCAGCGCGATCATCACGATGGCCGAGATGAGCCGGATACCGGTTTCGGAGCGCAGGAAGCCGCGGGCGGCCCCGCTTTC
>PXAW01000033.1 GCA_003567055.1 Hyphomicrobiales bacterium | reverse complement strand
TGGGACGAGATCGTGGCGGCGGCTGAAGGCCAGACCGTCTACTGGAATGCCTGGGCCGGCGACGAGAAAACCAACGCCTTCATCAGCTGGGCCGATGCGCAGCTGCGCGAGCGCTACGGCGTGCGCATCGAGCACGTCAAGCTGACCGACACCGCCGAGGCGGTCGCGCGGGTCGTGGCCGAGCGGGCCGCCGGGCGCGACGAGGGCGGCACGGTGGATCTGATCTGGATCAACGGGGCCAATTTCGTCACGATGAAGGATCAAGGGCTGCTCTTCGGCCCGTTCACGCAGGTCCTGCCCAATTATGAACTCGTTGACGAGGACAACCCGTCCAACATCATCGATTTCACTGTACCGATTGACGGCATGGCCGCACCCTGGCGCGTGGCGCAGCTCGCCTTTGTCTATGATTCCGCCCGCGTCGATCGCGACAGCCTGCCCGGCTCGATTCCGGCCATGCTGGACTGGGCGCGCGAGAATCCCGGTCGTCTGACGCATCCCAATGCCCGCAATTTCCTCGGCGCGACCTTCCTGAAACAGGCGCTGCACGCGCTCGCGCCGGATACCTCCGTGCTTTACGAGGAGGCGACCGACGCGACCTATGCCGAGGCGACCGCGCCTCTCTGGGAATGGTATGAGGCGATCCGTCCACATTTCTGGCGCGGCGGCAACGAATTTCCGGGCTCCAGCGCCGATCTCGATCGGCTGCTCGACGATGGCGAGATCGAGATCGCGGTGACGCTGAACCCGGCGACGGCGGCGCTGCTCTCGGAAACGGGGCTCCTGCCCGATACGGCGCGCGTGTTCTTCCTCGACGAGGGCACGATCGGCAACACCTCCTTTGTGGCGATCCCCTACAACGCCGCCAACAGGGAGGGCGCGATGGTGGTCTCGAACTTCCTGATGTCGCCGCTCGCGCAGGCGCGGGCGCAGGACCCGACCGTGCTGGGCGCCTTCACGGTGCTCGACATGGATGCGCTCGACGATGACGCGCGTGCCCTGTTCGACGCGGCGTCCACCCATCCCGCCATGCCGGGTCCCGATGACATCGCCGATGTGCAGATGGAATCGCATCCCTCCTGGATGACCCGGCTCACGCAGGATTGGGAGGCGCGGACGTCCCGCTGATCCGATGCTGCGTCTCGCGCCGACCCTGACCCTTTTGATCCTGCTCGGCCCGATCGGCGCGGGGCTGCTCTGGACGCTCTTGCCGGCTTTCGGCTACCTGCCGGTGCTGGGGACGCGCGACTTCTCGCTCGATCCCTGGCGGGAACTCTTCGCCTATGCGGGTTTCCGCTCGGCGCTGTGGCTGACGATCTCCGTGGGCTTCGGTGCGAGCATCATCTCGCTGATCCTCGCGATCGCGCTGTGCGCCACCAGCGTGGGCACGCGTGCCTTCGAAATCCTGCGCGCGGCGCTGCCGCCGCTTCTGGCGACACCGCATGTCGCCATCGCCATCGGCTTCGCCTTCCTGGTGGCGCCGAGCGGGCTGATCGTGCGCGGCTTCTCGCCCTGGGCGACGGGGTGGGAGCGCCCGCCCGGCATCTCCACGGTGAACGATGCCTACGGGCTGAGCCTGATCGCCGGGCTCGTCCTCAAGGAGACGGTCTATCTCATCCTGATGATCATCGCCGCGAGCACGCAGGTGGCGCTGCGCCCGATGCTGCAGGCGGCCTCGGCGCTGGGATACGGGCCGGCGCGGGGTTTCGTCGCGGTGATCATGCCGCAGATCTACCGCCAGATCCGGCTCCCGATCTATGCCGTGCTCGCCTTCTCGCTGGCCAATGTCGAGATGGCGCTGATCCTCGGCCCCGGCAATCCGCCGCCGCTCTCGGTGGTGGCGGCGCGCTGGTTCGCCGGCTATGATCTGGGCATGTATTATCCGGCTTCTGCCGCCGCGACGCTGCAATTCGCCATCGTCGTCGCCGGTATCGGCCTGTGGCGGCTGATGGAGATCCCCGTCGGGATGATTCACCGTGCCTGGGTGGCGCGCGGGGTGCGCCGCGGCGCCGGCGAACCGTTCTGGGGTGGCGCGGCGCTGATCGGCTGGGCGAGCGGCGTGCTGGCTCTGGCGACGCTGGTGGCGGTCGCGGCATGGTCCTTCGCGCATCGCTGGCGCTATCCCGATTTTCTGCCCGAGAGCTGGTCGCTGCGCGTCTGGGAGCAGCATGCGGGAAACGTCACGGCGCTGGCCGGGGTTACGGCGGTGATTGCCGCCGCTGCGACGCTGGTCGCGATCGTGCTGGCGCTGGCTTGCCTGGAGAACGAGCAGCGGCGCGGATTGACGGTGGGGCAGGGGGCCTTGTGGGCGCTCTATCTGCCGCTGCTGGTGCCGCAGATCGGCTTTCTCTTCGGGGCCCAGATGCTGCTGGTGCATTTCTCCCTCGATGCGACGCTGTTCGCCGTGATCTGGGCGCATCTCATCTTCGTGATGCCCTATGTCTTCCTCTCGCTCGCCGATCCCTTCCGCGCGCTCGATCCGCGATATGCGCGCAGCGCGGCGGCTCTTGGGGCGTCGCCGATGAGGATCTTCTTCACGGTGAAGCTGCCGATGCTGGCGCGGCCGCTGGCGATCGCCTGCGCCATCGGTTTCGCCGTGAGCATCGCGCTCTATCTTCCCACACTCTTCGCCGGCGCCGGGCGCATCGCCACCCTGACCACCGAGGCGGTGACGCTGTCGAGCGGCGGCGACAGGCGGGTGATCGGGGTTTATGCGTTCATCCAGGCGCTGCTGCCGCTCGCCGTTTACGCCATCGCGCTGGCCCTGCCGGCGCTGATCTACCGCAACCGCAAGGGACTGGCATGATGGATGGAGCCGTTGTGAAGAGGCAGGCGAAACCAGCGGGTGACGACGGTTGCGAAGCCGGGCTCGTTCTGCGCGGTATCGCGATCAGCATCGATGGCGCGGCGCTGCTGGACGGGCTCGACCTCACCGTGCCGCCGGGGGATGTGGTGACGGTGATGGGGCCGAGCGGGTCGGGCAAATCGACGCTGCTGGCCTATGTGGCCGGCTTCCTCGACAAGGCCTTCACGGCGCGCGGCGACGTGCTGCTCGATGGTGCGCAGATCACCGCGCTGCCGGCGCAGCAGCGGCGGCTGGGGATCCTTTTCCAGGATGATCTGCTCTTCCCGCATCTGAGCGTCGGCGCCAATCTCGCCTTCGGCCTCGATTCCACCGTCAAGGGAAGGCGGGCGCGGCGGGAGCGGGTGGAGGAGGCGCTGGCGCAGGCCGGGCTTGCGGGCTTCTACGAGCGCGATCCGGCGACGCTCTCAGGCGGTCAGCGCGCCCGCGCGGCGCTGATGCGCACCCTGCTGGCATCGCCGCGCGCGCTCCTGCTCGACGAGCCGTTCAGCAAGCTGGACCGGCCCCTGCGCAAGGAGATCCGCGAATTCGTCTTCGGCCATGCCCGCGCGCTCGGCCTGCCGACGCTGCTCGTGACGCATGATCACGAGGATGCCGATGCCGCCGGCGGGCCGGTGGTGACGCTCGCCGCGTAAGCCGCGCGTCGCATCAGGGTGCGAAACGGGTATCGTAATCCAGCACCGCGTTGAGCAGGACCTGCGCGCCGGCGCCGCAATCGGCGAAGGTCGCGTTCTCCGCCTCGTTGTGGCTCAACCCGTTCTCGCAAGGCACGAAGATCATCGCCGTCGGTGCGATCGCGGCGGTATAGGCGGCGTCGTGACCGGCGCCGGAGAGCATCTCGC
>PXAW01000553.1 GCA_003567055.1 Hyphomicrobiales bacterium | reverse complement strand
GCGCCCTTCGATGTCGGCTTTCTCAATGCCGAGTTCCGGCGCATCGGCCATGATCTCATCCGCATGGAGGACGTGCTCGACACGCTCTCCATGGCGCGGCGCAAGCATCCCGGCGCGCCCAACAATCTCGATGCCCTGTGCAACCGCTACAATATCGACAATACGCGGCGCACCAAGCACGGTGCCTTGCTCGACGCCGAGATCCTCGCGGAAGTCTATATCGAGCTTATCGGCGGCAAGCAGACCGATCTCGGCCTTGCCGTGACGCAGGCCCGGGCCGAGGTTCTGGGCGCCGAGGCGCGCGCCGGTGCCCCGCGCGAGCGTCGCATTCCCCCGCAGCGCCTCACCGATGCAGAACGCGAGGCGCATGCCCGCTTTCTCGCCGAGTTCAAGGGCGCGCCGATCTGGCAGGATTATATAGCCGGCAAATGACTGCATCGATCCGCAGGCGCGGGGCGGGTGCAGTGAACGATTACGGGGTCTTGCGGGTTGAAGAGTGGCGGATGCGCGTGCCCTAATGCACGCGGTCGTCTTGCGGGACGGCTGGAGCGCGGAGTTTCCTCTGCGGAAGTTCAGGTCAATCTTCAAGCCGGAGAGAATCATGGCGGATCGGTCAGGAGATCAGCGCGGCCCGGCGCAGGATACCAAAGCGAACCCGGCCTATGGCGAAGCGCCGCTCGCAGCCCCGGTCGGCCTGAGCGGGCGGGCCCTCGCTCTCGGCTATCTCGTTGTCATCGCCGCCGGACTCGCCCTCGCCGCTTCCGTGCCGATTCCGCCCGATCATGCCTGGGGCGAGGCGGCGACGGCGCTCGGCATCGTCGGCCTGGCGATGATGGCGTTGCAATTCTTCTCGTCCGGCCGCTTTCGCAGCCTCAGCGGGCGTATCGGCATCGACCGCTCCATCGCCTTTCACCGCTGGGCGGCGCGGATCCTGCTGATCGCCGTGATCCTGCATCCCCTGCTCTACACGGTGCCGACCTTCCTCGCCGATCCGGCGCGCGGTTTCGACCGGCTCAGCATGATGTTTCTGGGCGAACGCGCCCGCACCGGGCTGATCGCATGGCTTGCGGTGATCGCGATCGTCGTGCTCGCGGTACTGCGCGACCGCGTGCGCCTGCCCTATGAAGCCTGGCGCGGGCTGCATGCGGTGCTCGGCGCGCTGGCCGTCGGCTTCGGCGTGGCCCATGCGCTGGCGGTGGGGACCTATGCCAGCGCCCTGTCGATGCAGGTCTACTGGTACATTCTGGCGGCTCTGGCGCTGTCGAGCCTCGTGGTGGTGCATCTGTGGCGGGGTGTTTCCTTCCGGCGCGATCCCTGGCGGCTGGTCTCGAATACCGAGAAGGCACGCGGTCTGTGGGAGCTCACCTTCCATCGCATCGACGGGCAGCCCTTCCCCTACCGCGCCGGGCAATTCGTCTGGCTTGCCACGGCGCCACGCCGCCAGAGCCTGTTCGATCACCCGTTCTCGATCGCATCGAGCCCGCGCGAGCGCGATCTGCGCCTGATCATCAAGGAGGCGGGCGATTACACGAACCGCATCGGCGAACTCGCCCCCGATACGCTCGCCGGGATTGACGGCCCCCACGGCGCCTTCACCGCCGACAACAAGGATGCCGACGCCATCCTGCTGCTGGCCGGCGGCGTCGGCATCGCACCGATCATGGGGCTCTTGCGCGATTTCGCCCGCGCCGGCGAGACCCGCCCGATCCGCGCCATCGTCGCCGCCGGAACGCGGGACCGGCTGGTCGGGCGCGAGGAGATCGAGGCGATGCGCGCGCATCTCGATCTCAAGGTCTGGTTCGTGCTCGACGATCCGCCGGCGGATTGGGACGGCGAGAGCGGCATTGTCGACAAGGCCCTGCTCACGCGCGCGCTGGACGGCCTCGACCCGGCGCGAACGCTCTCCATGGCCTGCGGCCCCACCGCCTTCATGACCAGCACCGCCGACACCCTGATCGATCTCGGCCTCGATCCGGACAATGTTCATTACGAGCGCTTCGATTACGACGAGGGCGCGCTGTCGCGCCTCGACATCGCCCAGCGCTGGCGCTTCCGGGCGCTGGGCGCCGCATTGCTGGTGGGGACGCTCGCCTTTGCGCTGCGGGGCTGACGGATGGAAGCGTAACAATTCTGGCGCGAATCGCGATTCATGTGCTATTCTGGGACGTGTTTTGTGTTCAGGTTCCAGAGCAAAGAAAATCGATGCCCGCCTCCTTCTCCCCCAGCTTCAGCGCCGCCACGATCAAAAGCATTCTCGCGCGGCTGTTTCCGAACGGGACGCGCGGGACGCCCGATAGGTCAGCCGAGATCGACGAATTTCCGCTGATCCCGAGCGATCTCTTCGCCGCAGCGGCCTATCTGCTCGAGCGCGGCGACGCCTACCGGCGCATTGCCCCCGACAGTTCACGCACGAGTTCGGCCGGCGCGGCCGGCTACGCACTCACGATCGAGGAAAGGCTCAGCTGCAAGGCGATCGGGGATGGCTGGGCGGCGGTATTTCTCGCCGGGATACCAGCCGGTATTATCCCGCTGCGATCCAGGCTTACTGGGATGTGATCATTCGCCACCGCAATTTGCCACTCTTGACCGCCGGCCCCGATTCCGGTCCGGGCATTGAATTCTGGCGGGCGGTCCTGGCCCTGCTGATCATCGCAGATCGTGCATTTGACGATCTCGGATTCAAGGAAGTTCACTACAACTGGTTCTACCGCTTCAGCGGGTACGCGACCTACGGGGATCCTGACGAAACGAATCCTGCAATCGATTCGACGGCGGCCATCAACGGCGATGTGAAACATGTCCGCTACTGCAGCCTCGCGGATACAGTCTGCATTCTCGTCGATCCCTATGTCATCCGGGTTTTGCCGAAATCACGCACGCCCGCAGTCGGCTGCACCATGCGGGCCTTGACGGAACATCTCGCTTTGTTGCCACCGCGTGGCAGCGTGAACATGCATTGGTTCCACCCCGTCAAGGAGCTTGACCGATATGGTAACGCCCTGAATCTGCTGGCGATCCCTTTTCCCTACCGAATCGCCGCGTCCGATTTCGAACCCAGGTCGCGCGATTCTTCACGACAGCACGATGATTGGGACTGGTTCGGCGTGGCGCAGAACTGGCTGCCCTCCGATACGGGCGCCGTGGCGCAATTCGTTCTGGCACTGATCAAACAGGCCGAGCGTGATTGCGGCGCGGTGCATGGCATCGTGTTTCCCGAATATGCGTTGAACTGGCAGACCTATGCGGAATTGGTCCGGCAGGTCCGGTTCAATGCGCCGCATGTCGAATTCATCGTGGCCGGCTCTTCCTCCGACTGCTCCGAAGCCAAAGGGAATTTCGTCCTGACCACGACGTTCGAGAAAAACCAACAGGAGCGCAAGGCCCTAACCTACGCGCGCGCCAAACACCATCGCTGGCGCCTCGACAAGAATCAGATCAATGAATACGGCCTCGCCTCGGCTCTCGATCCGCACAAACTGTGGTGGGAGGATATGGCGATTAGCGCTCGTGAGGTCGGCTTGACCACCTTCCGCAAGAAGTCCATTTTCAGCGCCCTTATCTGCGAGGACCTGGCGCGAAGTGAACCTTGCCATAGCGCCGTTCGCTCGGTCGGACCCAATCTCGTCTTTGTTCTCTTGATGGACGGGCCTCAGATAGCGAGCCGCTGGTCGGCCCGCTACGCCACATCGCTGGCGGATGATCCGG
>PXAW01000143.1 GCA_003567055.1 Hyphomicrobiales bacterium | reverse complement strand
CCGCGCGCGGTGAGCCGGTCTTCGGTCAGGTCGAAGCGCATGATCGCGTTGGTGCGCTCGATGCCGATATGGGCGATGCCGTCCTTGATGGTGACGGCCTCGACGTCGAAATTCTCCGTGCGACCCAGCGGCGTGCCATGAAAATCGAGGATCGGCGCCATCACTGCCGAGGAGAACCCGGAAAGTCCGTCCTCATCCTCGGTCACATCCGCTGCGAACCAGTCGCCACGATCGCTGACGGCGATGAGTGTCGCGCCGTCGCGCGCGCGCCACAGCCCGGAAAACCCGCCGAAGCGGGGATAGGGATCGTTGATCTCGAGGCCGGAGCGGAAGTCGAGTTCACCGAAACGCGTCCGGCTGCGATCGCGCGAATCGAAGAACGGCAGGCGATCCACCCGCGGTGAGAGCGGCATGAGGCCGTTCGCGGGCGCGGCGGAACCGCCAAGCGCGGTCGCAGCCAGCGCACCACCGGCCAGGCGCGCGCCGAGGCGCAGGGCGCCGCGACGGCTGAACCTCACCGGCGTCCCCCGCCGATCTTGCGGCGCGGCCCCTGGCCGGGGATCTCGTCCTCGAACAGTTCGGCGAGTTTCTCCGTCATCACACCGCCGAGTTCCTCGGCATCGACGATGGTCACCGCGCGGCGATAATAGCGGGTCACGTCGTGGCCGATACCGATGGCGATGAGCTGCACGGGCGAGCGGGTCTCGATCTCCTCGATCACCCGGCGCAGATGCTTTTCGAGATAGTTGCCGGCATTCACCGAGAGCGTCGAATCATCGACCGGCGCGCCGTCGGAGATCACCATCAGGATGCGCCGCTGCTCGGGGCGGCCGAGCAGGCGCTCATGCGCCCAGGTCAGCGCCTCGCCGTCGATATTCTCCTTCAACAGCCCCTCGCGCATCATCAGGCCGAGATTGCGGCGCGCGCGGCGCCAGGGCGCATCGGCGGATTTGTAGATGATGTGGCGCAGATCGTTGAGGCGGCCCGGATTGGGCGGCTTGCCCGCCTGCAGCCATTGCTCGCGCGATTGCCCGCCCTTCCAGGCGCGGGTGGTGAAGCCGAGGATCTCGACCTTGACCCCGCAGCGCTCCAGCGTGCGCGCGAGAATATCGGCGCAGGTGGCGGCAACCGTGATCGGGCGTCCGCGCATGGAGCCGGAATTGTCGATCAGCAGCGTCACAGCCGTATCGCGGAACTGGGTATCCTTCTCCTGCTTGAAGGAGAGCGCCTGGAACGGGTCCATGACGACGCGCGTCAGGCGCGCGGGATCGAGAATGCCTTCTTCGAGATCGAAATCCCAGGAGCGGTTCTGCTGCGCCATCAGCCGGCGCTGGAGGCGGTTGGCGAGGCGTCCGACGACGCCCTGCAGATTGGACAGCTGCTTGTCGAGATAGGCGCGCAGGCGCGCGAGCTCCTCGGCCTCGCAGAGCTCCTCGGCCTGGATCATCTCGTCGAATTTCTGGGTATAGGCCTTGTAGTCACCGGCGCGGGAATCGTTGGCGCCGCTGGGCGGGCGCCAGGATTCGGAGGCTTCTTCCGAATCGGCGTCTTCCATATCCTCGGGCATCTCGCTGGTCGGCCCGTCGGCGGCTTCCTGGGCGCCTTCCTGCATCTCCTCGTCGCCGTCATCGGTGATTTCCACCTCGGCGCGCTCGCCCTCGGCGCCCTCCTCGCCTTCGCCCTCCTGCTCCTCGTCGTTCTCCTGCTCCTGCTCGTTCTCCTGCTCGTCATCCTCCTGGCTCTCGAGCGGAACCTCCTCGCCCATGTCGAGTGAGGTGAGCAATTCGCGCACGGAACGGGCGAAACGGTTCTGATCCTCGAGATTGCCCAGAAGCGCATCGAGATTCTCGCCCGCGCGCTCCTCGATATGGGCGCGCCACAGATCCACGATCTTCTGCGCAGCCTTCGGCGGGGCGCGCCCGGTCAGGCGCTCGCGCACCATCAATGAGATCGCATCCTCGATCGGGGCGTCGGCGCGGTCGGTGATATCCTCGTATTTGCCGCCGCGATGGTAGCGGTCTTCGAGCATGGCATCGAGATTGCTGCCCACGCCCTGCATGCGCCGCGTGCCGATGGATTCGACCCGCGCCTGCTCGACCGCATCGTAGACGGCGCGCGCATCCTGCGCCTCGGGGGCGAGCTTGCGGTGGATGCCGGCATCATGGCAGGCCAGCCGCAAAGCCATCGAATCGGCATTGCCGCGCAGGACGGCGAGATCATGCGATGACATCTTGCGCGGCGGTTCGGGCAGGCGCGCCTTGTCCGACATCAGCACGGGCCGGTCGGACGCGTAGGTCACCTCGAATTCCGGCATGCGCGCGATGGCCCGCAGGCAGGACGCGACCGAGCGCTTGACCGGCTCGTTCGGGGCTTCCTTGGCTTCGCCCGGTTTGCGGTTCGAGATCGACATGCGTCTTCGGCTCCGGTTGATGGGGCGGGCGCAGTCAATTTCTGCGCCCGTCCTGGCTCCCCCTCGAAAAGAAGGGCGTCTTGCGCCCGTGGCGTCAGCTCAGCGCGACATTGGCCGCGCTTTGCGGCAATTCCTCGCCGAAGCAGCGCTGGTAGAATTCCGCCACGAGGGAGCGCTCGAGCTCGTCGCACTTGTTGAGGAAGGTCAGCTGGAAGGCGAAGCCGATATCGTTGAAGATCTCGGCATTCTCCGCCCAGATGATCACCGTGCGCGGGCTCATCACCGTCGACAGATCGCCGTTGATGAAGGCGTTGCGGGTGAGATCGGCCAGGCGCACCATCTTGTTCACCGCATCACGGCCCTCATCCGTCTTGCCGAAGGATTTCACCTTGGACAGGATGATCTCGACCTCGTTGTCGTGCGGCAGGTAGTTCAGATTGGTGACGATCGACCAGCGGTCCATCTGGGCCTGGTTGATCTGCTGCGTGCCGTGATACAGCCCCGATGTGTCGCCGAGCCCGATCGTGTTGGCGGTGGCAAACAGCCGGAAGGCGGGATGCGGGCGGATCACGCGGCTCTGGTCGAGCAGGGTGAGACGGCCCGAGGCTTCGAGAACGCGCTGGATCACGAACATCACATCCGGGCGCCCGGCATCGTATTCGTCGAAGACGAGCGCGACATTGTGCTGGTAGGCCCAGGGCAGGATCCCGTCGCGGAATTCCGTGATCTGCTTGCCGTCCTGGAGGACGATGGCATCCTTGCCGACGAGATCGATACGCGAGACGTGGCTGTCGAGATTGATGCGCACGCAGGGCCAGTTGAGGCGCGCGGCGACCTGCTCGATATGGGTCGACTTGCCGGTGCCGTGATAGCCGGTGACCATCACGCGGCGGTTATAGGCAAAGCCGGCCAGGATCGCGAGGGTGGTCTGCTTGTCGAACAGGTAGTCCGGGTCGAAGTCCGGAACATAGCTGTCGCCCTTGCTGTAGGCCGGCACTTCGAGATCGCTGTCGATGCCGAAGGCCTTGCGCACGGAAATCTTGGTATCCGGCAGAGCGACGGGCTTGTCGGCCGTGGGGGTCTCGATGGTGTCCTGCATACATGCCTCTCTCGATGCGGTCGGCTCAAACACGGTCGCACGCGACCGGACTGTCGCACTTTCGATAAACCTCTCGGCGCCACGGCGCAATCACGCGAAGCTCATAAGAGGGTTGCGCGTTTGAGCGTGCCGCCTGCTTCAGCACAAACCCGCAGTCTTGAGCGTATCATGTGCACGGATGATGTCGCGCAGACGCTCCTCGAAGGAACGGTCGCCACCATGGGCATCCGGATGAAAGCGCTTGACCAGGGTCTTGTACGTCGCCCTGATGGTGGCGGCGTCTGCGGTTTCGTCAAGGCCGAGCACGTCGAGGGCGCGGATGACGGGGCCTGAAAGCCGCCGGCGCGGCGGTTCGGGCGGGGCCTTGCGGGGCTGCTCGATCCCTTCGGAGCGCAACACGCCGAGGGGATCGGAATATTCCCAATCCCTTGCCACGCCGGCCCGGGCGCCGGTCGTGCGGGCTGTCGCACCGCGCTCCACGCCCATTGACCATGTGGGACGGTGGCCGACCACCGCATCCTTCTGGAAGGCCGCGACGGCATCGTCGCTCATACCGTTGAAATAGTTATACTTGGTGTTGTATTCGCGCACATGTTGCAGGCAGAAGCGATAATACTGTCCTTCCGCACCGCGTCCCTTCGGCGCGCGGTACTGCCCGGGCTCCTTGCAGCCGGGAAACTCGCAGGTCGGCGCGCGCGAATCGTCCTTGGCCTCCTCGGCCTTGCGCGGCTTGATCCTGATGCGGTCGAACAGAGGCGATTTCAGATCCATGATACGTGCGATTATGTGTGTTGCGGCGCGATCGGCAAGAGCTTTTGCTGCATAAATCAAACCCTATGAAGCAAATGCCGCCGATCCCGCCTCGGTCAGGCGACCGGCGCCAGCCGCCGGTCTGCCGATTCGGTATAACGGCACGAACCTTTCCACGCGGTTTCGCCGACGGGCATGCGCCCCATCGCCGCGCTTTTTCGCCCGGATGGGATCCTGTTTGTCCACGCCCCATTGCGCAGCCGCCCGCATGGCGCCATATCGCGCCTTGAACCGGATCGCACAGTGCGCGAGCCGGGTGCGAGCAATGAGAGATACCGGATGAGCATGCAATCCCTGATCGAAACCCGGTTGCGCGAAAAGCTGGCTCCCAGCCAGCTTTCCGTAATCGACGAATCGCATCTGCATGCCGGCCATACCGGCTGGCGCGAAGGCGGTGAGACGCATTATCGCGTGGAGATCACGGCAGATGCGTTCACCGGGCAGACCCGCGTCGCGCGCCATCGCATGGTCAATGCGGCGCTCACCGAAGCCTTCGACAATGGGCTGCACGCGCTTGCGGTCAAGGCCCGCGCACCGGGCGAATGAACGGAGCGCGCGCCGCGCTCATTCGACGCGGGCGAAGACCAGCCCGTCGAACATGTCGCAGCTCGGCCCGTCAGCCGCGAGCTCGAACCCGTCCGGAGCCGCAGTAACGAGGCAGGTCATCGGGAACTCACCGGGATCGGTGGCCTCGGCGATGTTCGACATGGTGAACATGTCGCCGTAGACGCGCAGGTCGCCACTCAGCGTGCGCTCGCCCGATTCGATCTCGAGGGTGAAATCACCTTCTTCGGTGATCGAGAGATGGAAACCCTCGGCGCGATAATCACCGGCACCGAAGGGCGCATCCGCGAAGACCGAATGCACGGATTCGTCGATATCGCCGAGCGCATCGACCCCTTCCTCGAACACTGCCGAGGGCGCAGGCGGCGCATCGGCCGTACGCGGGAGATCATCCGGCATGCCCTCGGGCGGCTCGGGCATCGGCTCGGCGGGCGCCTCGGCCGCAGGTGCCTCGTTCGCGGGTGCCTCTGCAACCGGCGGCGGGGCCGGTTCCTCGGTTTCAGCCGTCTGTTGATCACCACAGGCGGCGAGCGCGAGAATCGCAACCACCGGCGTGACTTTCAGAATGCGCATAAGAAGACTCCTGTCGCGTCCTTGTCCAAACGACCGTACCAAGACCGCCGCTACCCGGGAGAGCAAGCGCGGGCGAAAACATCAAACCTGGTTCACGCGAAACTGCTCCCATGGCCGCAAAATGGTGCACCGGCCATATGATCGCAAGGGCATGCGCCCCGAAACAGCGTGATCACATCGGATTCGGTGGTGCCACCATGTCCGGCGCGACGATCCGCACCGGCGCGCGGTCGGCAGGGACGAAACCCTGCCCGCTGCCGGGAGCGGGGGCCTGCTCGCCTTCCTCGCGGGTCACGATACGCTCCCGCTCAAGCCCGTCTATCCGGATTCCTGCCGATTCACGCCCCGATGTCGGCGCCTCCTCGCTGTGACGGGCGGCATCCTGCGTGGCCTCGTCGAAGACCTCCGTGCCCGCCTCCTGTTCGAGGCGCCGGGCGCGGGCCGCCTCGCGCAGCTCCGCCGGCAGCGAAAGCTCGCGGGCCAGCGCCGTGTCCACGAGAATATCCCCGTCACGGGTACCGATCATGCGCTGGGCAGCGGAAAGCGCTTCCGCCCAGCTCTCGTCCTCGCGCCGGCACGAGCAGGTCGGATCGAAGGTCGTGCGATAACGGAACGCGTTGGGCAGCGAGGTATAGGGCATGCCGTCGGCGCCGATGGCCGATTCGAGCTCGCTGTCGCCGCTCATGTAGAACAGGCGCGTGGGCGCGTTGGGGCATTGCGCCTGGCAGAGACGTTCGGCCTCGTCCGCGCTCACGCCACGGGCGAAGAGCGGGAAGAAATAGCCGTCGCAACTGCGCACGCAGATCGGCTCGGCACCGGCGCGGCGGGCGAAGGTATCGTCGAGAAGCGGCATGTCTTCCTCGAAATCGAAGCCCGGATCGTTGCGCCCGAACAGACCATCGAGGAAGCCGCGGCGTGCCTGTCGCGGCTGGCAGTGACGCGCGATGGCCGCCAGCAATTCCTGACGGCGGTCTTCGCTGGCCTGCGAGGCCTGACGGATCAGCAGGTTGTAGTTCTCTTCCATGGCTTCGATGCGGTCGCGCGCGGCAGCGCATTCGGAGGAAGGCGGGGCGTCGAAAAGGCTGCGTCCGCGATCGCAATCGAGCTGCTGATAGTAGCGCACCATGCGGTTGAGCTCGCCGCGCTGCTGCTCGGCCATATCCGCATAGTTCTGACCGCCGCCGCGTTCGAGATTGCGCAACTCGGCGCGATAATCCTCACAAAGGCTGGTCTGCGCCTGCGCGCTGCCGACGAGAGCGGCTGCGCCGAAACAGGCTGCGGCAATGCGTGTCATCAGGGATTTCTTCATCGATCGACCGTCTTCTCGCCGTGTCGGTTGCCGCAGTGTTTCCCGCGCGAGCGTTGCGCCGGAACCGCGCTCATGTCCAGAGCGGGGCGCGCTACCACACCCGCCGCGAATCGTCGTAAGCGGCTCCATGACAGAAGAATATGATCAAAACCGGACAAGCCCAACTTTCGCGACGGATTTTTCGCAAACCGCTCACTATGCCGCTCACGGCAAACCGCTCACTGGCTGCAGGTGATCATCAGCGGACGCGGCTGCGCCAGGGCGGCGCCGTCGCTCATGATTACGCCGATATCGGCGATACCGCCCATCGCCTCGCGCCGGATTTCTCCGAATTCCCTGACGGCGCCGTAGCCATGCGCCTCGCACCAGGCCTGGGCGACGATTTCGCCGCAGATCTCTGCGCCGGCCAGGCAATCGGCGATGCCGTAGCCCTCGCTGGCGGGTATCACGAAAGTGGCCCGGTCACCGATGAAGGCACTGGACTCGGTCGTGGCCACCAGCGTGAAGGAGGTCACGAGTGCACCCGCGAGTGCGATGAAGCCGAAGGCGGCGAAGGCGCGGCGCATGAACGATCTCCCGGGTGGGGCCCATCCGGACCAACACTTTCCGGTAGTATCACGATGATCGTGTTAACGACCCGTTAACGACGGCGCGCCGCAAGCCAGATGATGTCGACTGTAAACGACCAGGCGAGCGCCGCCAGCGCCGTCAGCGCGAGCGCAGTAGCGGCCATCCCGTCTATGAAGGGGGTCACAAGCGCGATCAGAACCGCGCCCTGCAGCACGCAGACGGCCTTGCGCCGCATTGATTCGGGCAGATCGCGGCGCAGCCGGGGAATGACGGCCCGCGCCGCCATGAACAGGTAATAGGTGGTGCCGATCAGGAGAACCCAGATACCCGCCTTGCCGAGCGCGAATGCCGCGACGGCGAGCAGCATCAGCAGCAGCGCGTCGATTTCCATGTCGAAACGCGCGCCGAAACGCGAGCTCAGCCCCTGCCGCCGCGCCAGCATCCCGTCGACACCGTCGAGGGCGAGGGAGAGCAGGGCAGCGGCGAGAAACAGCCAGTCGGCCCAGTCACCCCATGAGCTGAACAGGGTGCGGTACTCGACGAGGAGACCGATCAGCAGGCAGTTGATCACCGCCCGTGCGAGCGTCACCGCATTGGCGAGGCCGAACCGGTCATGGGGATGATGGCGGTCGATGCACGCTGCCGCGACACCTGCAATGACGAGATAGGGCAGTATCGCACCAGGAAGCAGCAACCAGCCGAAGCCACCCGCCCAGAGGATCACGGTCGCAGTGGTGACGAGGGCGACGAAACCCGTCGCCAGCGCCAGCAGCGTATCCTGCC
The DNA here is from genome assembly GCA_003567055.1 of Hyphomicrobiales bacterium. Classification (GTDB taxonomy): domain Bacteria; phylum Pseudomonadota; class Alphaproteobacteria; order Rhizobiales; family Beijerinckiaceae; genus Saliniramus. The sequence continues at coordinate 7,673 of PXAW01000143.1, read as the reverse complement.
GTCGCAGCGTCGAACTCGTCGCCAGAAGGGCGAAGGCGCTGTCATACTTCATTGCGATATCCCCAACACCCGGGCGGCGGCGTTGTTCCCGCCGGAGCCGCGATGCACGGGCGGGAGCCCGTCAGGCATAGCTCGTCATGTCGGGGCCGGTCTCGATCAGGGCCTTCTTGAGCTTTTCCAGCGCGCGGCTTTCGATCTGGCGCACACGCTCCTTGGAAATCCCCAGATGATGCCCGAGCGCATCCAGCGTGGTCTGGTCGTCGCTGAGCCGGCGCGCCTTGAGAATGCGCAATTCCCGCTCGTTGAGCACGCCCAGCGCGTCGCGCAGCCAGCGCGAGCGGCGCTCGGTATCGATCACCTCGCTGACGGTCTCGTCGGGAAGCGGCGTCGTGTCCACGAGGAAATCCATCCGCTCCGACGTACCCCCCTCGGAATCCGCCGTCACCGGCGCATTGAGCGAGGTATCCGCACCGGACAAACGCACATCCATCGTGGCGACATCCTTGAGCGACACGCCGATCGCCTCGGCGATTTCCCCGTAGACGCTCTCGGACATGCGCTCGTCGCCATTGCGCGTCAATTTGGCGCGCAGGCGCCGCAGATTGAAGAACAGGGCCTTTTGCGCCGAAGACGTTCCGCCGCGCACGATCGACCAGTTGCGCAGGATGTAATCCTGAATGGAGGCGCGTATCCACCACGTGGCATAGGTGGAGAAGCGCACTTCGCGCTCGGGCTCGAAGCGGGATGCGGCTTCCAGCAGGCCGACATGACCCTCCTGGATCATGTCCTGCATCGGCAGTCCGTAATTGCGAAACCGCGCCGCAATCGCGATGACGAGACGCATATGCGCCGAAGTCAGCTGGTGCAGCGCCTCCTGATCACGGTTTTCCCGCCAGCGCACCGCAAGCGCACGCTCTTCGGCCCGCTCGAGATAAGGTGCACGCATGGCGTTGCGCAGGAAGGTGCGTTGCAGGCTGTTATCATCACCCATGGTTTGGCTCCCTCGTTTGAGAGGGATACGCCGCGCGGCCCGCAACGGATCAATCACGCTTTCGCGAGCACGGCTTGCCGAACCTGGCTTGCCGAACCCGATTTGGCGGATCGGCGTACCGTGCCCGCGCGCGTTTCCGTCAGTGCACGCTGACGGGTTCGAGATCCGCCTTGCGGGCCTCGGCGATGGCCGTATCGCGGGAATCGGTGAGAATGATCGGCGTGCCGCTCGCCGAAAGCACGGCAAAGAGCTCGAGGCCCGGCTGCATCTCGGGCGCACCGGGGTAGAGCGCGCTGACCTGATCGGACAGCATCGGCTTGACGTAGACCACATGGCCTTCGCCCATCTGTGCGAGCGCCTGCGCTTCGCGGCTGTTTTCGTTGCCGAAGGAATCCGGCTTGACGTGATTGGTATTGGTCATTTGCGCGCCCTCCTTCATGAGCGGTGCGTGTGGCCCGCGGCATGCGCCATGCGCAAAGGGTGCGGGCCTTGTTGAACCTGTCAGTGTTTCTCGTCGGTCGCGATATCGATGCGCTTGACGATACGTTCCGGTTCGGGACGGGCGAGATCGATCGAGAGCAATCCGTTGCTCAGATCGGCCCCCAGCACTTCCATATTGTCGGCCAGCAGGAACGTCCGCTGGAACTGGCGCGCGGCGATGCCGCGATGGAGATAGTGCCGTGTCTTGTCGTCATTCTGCCGCCCGCGTATCACGAGCTGGCTCTCTTCGAGCGTGATCTCGAGCTGATCCCGGGTGAAGCCGGCCACCGCGAGGGTGATCCGCAGCCGTTCGGGCTCGTCGTCAGAGCGGGGCAGACGCTCGATATTGTAGGGCGGGTATCCGTCGCCGCCACCTTTGGCGACGCGGTCCAGAGCCTGTTCGATCTCATCGAAACCGAGCAGGAACGGATGCCCGAACGGTGATTGACGCGACATGTGGAAGCCCTTCTTCGAGGCACTTCGTTGATCCGGACCCGCCATCGGCGCGATCCTGAACCTTATATGTCGCTTACCCCGCGTGAGTTCAAGGGCCCCAGGATCAGCCGCCCGTACCGGAAGGGCAGCCAGATCGGTCAGGCCGGCGCGGGGCGCGTGTAGCGCAGCAGCGCGCCATAGGGGATCAGCGCGATCAGGGCGATGGCGAGCTTCACGAAATAATCGACGATGGCCAGCGTCTGCCATGGCAGCGCGATGCAGCTGTCGGGGATACCGGCCATGGCGAGCATCTGCGTGATCGTCGTATCGCCGATCACCGGCCCGCAATGGAAGGCGAAGGAGAAGAAGATCGCCGTGTCGATGCCCGACGCGATCACCGAGGAGACCAGCGGCGGCAGCCACCAGGCGAAGCTGCGCAGACGGTTGAACACGCCGATATCGATCAGATGCGCCACCAGGAAGGCCGAGCCGGAGGCGATCGCGATGCGCGGCGTGGCGAAATAGATCGACAGCGCCACCGCGATGGCGAAACCGACATAGACCACACGCCGCGCGGCCACCGGGCCGAAGCGCCGGTTCGACATGTCCGTCACGAGGAAGGCGAAGGGATAGGTGAAGGCGCCGAAGGTCAGATAATCCTGCAAGCCCCAATATTGCACCGGATGCTGCACCAGAATGTTCGAGGCGAGCACGATCAGCGCCATCACGGCGATGGCGAGGAAAAACGGCTGACGGTCGGCGGGGGCGAGCATGGAAAGCGGCCTTGTCGGGGATGTCACGGTCTTGCATCGTCGCGCCATTCGTGGCGTCCTCGATGCCTGAGCGGATCGTTTAAGCGCAGGGGCGCGTGGATGCAAGCGCCACGGCAGGGGTGATCAAAGGCGAAATCCGTGCGGGCGTCGCACCCCTTGCACCCGTGACGCGAATGTGGCTCGAATCACCCGAGCGCGGAATCACCTCGTTTTGTCGTCAGACGGCGCGATCCGCCCGACATGCATAGCCGAAGGGCACTGAATGGACGTTTTCGATTATCACCGCCCCGCCACGATCGCGGAATTGACCGGCATGCTCGCAAGCAATGATGCCCGCCCGCTCGCCGGCGGGACCGATCTGATCCCGCAGATGCGCGAGGGGCGGCGCAAGGTCGCAGCGATCGTCGATATCAAGCATATCGATGCCTGCACCGCCATCGCCCCGCTGCCCGATGGCGGGATGGCCATCGGCGCAGCCGTTTCGGCAACGGCGGTGGCGCGCGACGAACGCATCCGGCGCGATTATCCCGGCATCGCCGCTGCGGCCCTGCTGATCGGCAGCTACCAGGTCCAGAACCGCGCCAGCCTCGGCGGCAATATCTGCAATGCCGCACCCTCGGCTGATGCGGTGCCGCCGCTGATCGCGCATGGCGCACGCGCCGAAATCGCAGGCAAGGACGGTTTGCGCGAGATCCCGCTCGAAGAGATCTTCGCCGGCCCGGGCCGCACGCATCTTGCCCCCGGCGAGGTGCTCACCCGTATCCTGCTGCCGCCCGTGGCCGCGCGATCCGCCTCGCATTACCTGCGCTTCACCCCGCGCCGGGAGATGGATATCGCCATTGCCGGCGTCGGCGGGTTCGTTGCCCTCGACGAAGCCGGCATCATCACGCAGGCTCGCATCGCGCTCGCCTCCGTCGCACCGAAACCGATCCGCGCCCCCTCCGCCGAGGCGGCGCTGATCGGTGCTTCGCTCGACGATGCCACCATCCATGCCGCCGGCGAAGCGGCGCGCGGTGATGCCAGCCCGATTTCCGATACGCGCGGCTCGGCGGATTATCGCCGTGAACTCGTCGCCGTGCTGACCCGGCGGGTGCTCGCCCATTGCCGGCAACTGATTGACCAGGCCTGAGGAGAACGGCGCATGAAACCGATCGCGATCACCGCGCAGGTGAACGGCGAAGAGGTCACCAGCCTCGCCGATCCGCGCGACACCCTGCTCGACTGGCTGCGCGACCGCCTCGGCCTGACCGGCACCAAGGAAGGCTGCGGCAACGGCAATTGCGGCTCCTGCACCGTCATGATCGACGGCACGCCGGTCAATGCCTGCCTGATGCTCGCCGTCGAGGCGCCGGGGGCTCAGATCACCACCATCGAAGGGTTGAGCGATGGCGGGGAATGGCGCGACCTGCAGGAGAACCTCGCCGCGATGGGCGGCACGCAATGCGGCTTCTGCACGCCGGGCATCGTGATCTCCGCCGCAGCCCTTCTGCGCGACGATCCCGCCCCGGACGAGGCGGCGATCCGCTACGCCATTGCCGGCAATCTCTGCCGCTGCACCGGCTACGACAAGATCGTGCGCGCGGTCGAAGAAACCGCCAGACAGCGCCGCGCCACGGCGCAGGCCGGGGAGTGAGACGATGGATGTCGAGAGCAAGACCCGCCCGGGCAAGACAGCCGATGCCGTCCCCGCCGATCCCGCCATCGGCAAGCCGCTCGCGCGCGTCGATGGGCGCGAGCGCGTCACCGGTCGCGCGCGCTATGCCGCCGATATCACCCGTCCCGACATGGCCCATGCGAAGGTGCTGCGCTCGCCGCACGCCCATGCAGTGATCAAGCGCGTCGATACCAGCGCCGCCGCCGCGCTTCCCGGCGTGCTCGCCATCGTGACCGCTGATGATTTCCCCGATCTGCCCCAGGGTGCCAGCATCCCGATGGGCGAGACGGGCTACGACATGTGGGGCGTCTCGCGGCTCAACATGGCGCGCGGCAAGGTGCACTGGATCGGTCAGCCCGTAGCCGCCCTGGCCGCGCGCGACCCCCATATCGCGGCGCAGGCGCTCGATCTGATCGAGGTCGAATACGAGGTGCTCGACGCGGTGACCAGCATCGCTGATGCGATCCGCCCCGACGCGCCGGTTTTGTGGGACAATCTCGTCACCAAGGGCCTCGACGAGACGCCGCAGAAGCCCTCGAACATCGCCGCGCGCACCATCGTCAGCCGCGCGGATGCGAAGGCCGCCATCGCCGGCGCGGATGCCACGGGGCGCGTCAGCGTCACCATCGATACGGCGCATCAGGGCTATATCGAGCCGCAGGCCATGGTGGCCGAGATCACGCCGGACGGTTTCGCCACGGTCTATACCTCGACCCAGGGCCAGTTCACCACCGAATTGATGATCGCACGCATGCTCGACTGGCCGATGTCGAAGCTCAAGGTCGTGCCGATGGAGGTGGGCGGCGCCTTCGGCGGCAAGATCTCGATCCACGGCGAAGCGCTCGCGCTCAGGCTCGCGCAGAAATCCGGGCGCCCGGTCAAGCTGGTGCTGACGCGCGAGGAGGTGCTCCAGGGCGGCTCCGGGCCGACCATGGGCGCGATGATGGAAATCGAAGTCGGCGCAAAGAGCGACGGCACGATTACCGGGATCCACGGCATCTATCACGTCGATTCCGGCGGTCTTCCCGGGCTCAACCCCTCGCTGCTGATGCAGGCCTCCGCTGCCATGTACCAGACGCCGTCGCTCTGGCTCGAAGGCTACGACGTCGTCACCAACAAGCCGCGCACGGAAGCCTATCGCGCGCCGGGCGGCATCCAGGGCGCCTTTGCCATGGAACAGGCGATGGACGAGCTCTGCCTCGCCCTCGACATGGACCCGCTGGAATTCCGCCGCCGCAACGCCGCCGTCACCGGCTCGACCATGCCGATCGGCACCCCCTTCCCCGCCATCGGCCTCACCACCATCCTCGACGCTGTGGCCGAGCACCCGTGCTGGACGACGCCGCTCGAACCGGGTGCGCATCCGCGCGGGCGGGGGCTGGCGCTGGGATACTGGCGCGGCACTTCGATGACCTCTGCCTGCCACATCACCATCGGCGGTGACGGGCGCCCGGTCGTGACCATGGGCGCGGTCGATATTTCCGGCACGCGCACCACCATGACCCAGGTCGCGGCGGACCAGTTCGGCATCGCCCCCGATGACGTCTATGTGCAGACCGGCGACAGCAAGACCGCGGGTTATTCCGACGGCGCAGCGGGCAGCCGCGTGGCGCGCACCATGGCCGCCGCCATCGTCGAGGCCTCGCGGGACGTGATCGACCAGCTGCGCCCGCGCGCCGCGCGTCTTCTGCAGAGCGAGGCGGAGAATCTGACCTTCACTGAGGGCGCCTTCCGCGTCTCCGGCGGGCCGGGCACGTCGATCAGCCTCGCCGAACTGATGCAGGAAACGTTGACGGAGGGCGCCGTGATCGGTCGCGGCACCTCCACCAAGCTGCCGCTGGGCGTCGAGATCGGCGCGCATGTCTGCGATGTCGAGGTCGATCCGGATACCGGGCAGGTCACCATCCTGCGCTACACCGCCTTCCAGGATGTCGGCAAGGCGCTCAATCCGATCGCCGTCGAGGGCCAGATCGAGGGCAGCGTCGTGCAGGGGATCGGCTGGGCGCTGACCGAGGGTTACGATTACGGCGCGGACGGGCGGCTGCGCAATGCCAGCCTGCTCGATTACCGCCTGCCCACGGCTTTGGACGTCCCCGATATCGACTGCGTCATCATCGAGACCCCGGTCCCGGACGTGCCCTACGGGTTGCGCGGGGTCGGCGAGGTGCCGATCGTGCCGGTGGCGGGCTGCGTCGCCAATGCCATCCGCCGCGCCGTCGGCGTGCGCACCGGGCGGATGCCGATGACGCCGGAGCGGTTGCTGATGGCGATGCGGGCGAAGGGCCGGGGCTGAGGCCCGAGAAGCGAGGAGCGTGTTCTTGCCGGCCAATATGCGCTTTGCCTTCCTCGACCATCCGGGCCTCCTCGCCTTCGCCCATCGCGGCGGGGCGCTGGAGCGGACCGAGAATACCCACGACGCCTTCGATCACGCGGTGGCGCTCGGCTATCGCTATATCGAAACCGACGTGCAACTCACCCGCGACGGGGTCGTCGTCGTCTTCCACGACGATGATCTGTCGCGGCTGATGGGGCGGCCCGAGCGGATCGACGCGCTGGACTGGGCGGATCTGGCGCAGCTGCGCTTCCCCTGCGGCGCGCACATCCCGCGTCTCGACGAGACGCTGGAGGCCTATCCGGAAACCCGCTTCAACCTGGAGCCGAAATCCGAGCGCGTGGTGGAGCCGTTGGCAAAGGTCATCCGCGCCTGTGGTGCGCTCTCGCGGGTCTGCGTGGGCTGCTTCGATCCAAAGCGCACCCGGCGCCTGCGCGACCTGCTCGGCGATGATCTGTGCTGGTCGCCCAGCCATGCCGGCGTCGCGGCGGTCTGGCTTGCGGGCTGGGGCCTGCCGATTCCCGTCAAACCCTTTCCCGCCCTGCAGATCCCGCCCTCCTTCCACGGCATACCGGTGGCGACGCGCCGGCTCGTGCGCGCGGCTCATGCCCGCGACATCCAGGTCCATGTCTGGACCGTGGACGAGGCGGATCGGATGCGCGCGCTGATCGATGCCGGCGTGGACGGGCTGATGACCGACCGGCCCACATTGTTGAAGCAGGTTCTGGAGGCGCGTGGCCTGTGGGTTTGACTCAAGGCCGCTTTCGCGGCGCGCGGGAGAAGGCCATCCTTTGATGCGACAGCTTCTCGCGCGCTCCGATCCAGGCATAGGCGAGCAGCGAGGGCTCGCGATCGGAGACCGTGATCCGGTGGTGCTGGCCCGGCGGGTTGAAGATCAGCGAGCCCGGCGCATAGACGCCCTGATGATTCTCCGAGACCGCACCCGAGAGGCAGACATAACTCTCCGTGATCCCGTCATGGGCATGGGTGGGATAGGTGCAGCCGGGG
>PXAW01000023.1 GCA_003567055.1 Hyphomicrobiales bacterium | reverse complement strand
GCCAGACCAGCGGAATCATCGGGACGGCGACGGCGACGACCACGGCCTGGAGCGGCAGTCCAAGCTGCCAGTAATCGCCGAAACGGAATCCGCCGGGGCCGAGGATGATGGTGTTGTTCTGGTGCCCGATCGGGGTCATGAAGGCGCAGGACGCGCCGACTGCGACCGCCATCAGCAGGGGGTCCGCGCTGATTCCGAGGGAATTTGCCGTGCTGATCGCGATCGGACACATCACGGCAGCCGTGGCCGCGTTGTTGACGAAGGCCGATATCGTCATCGTCAGGACAAGCAGGATCGCGAGTGCCGCCAGATCGCTCGAACTGCCGCCCCAATCGAGCAGGGTCTGCGCGATCAGCTCGGCCGAGCCGGTCGTCGCCATCGCCCCGGCAACGGGGATCAGCGCCCCGAGAAGGACGATCACGGGCCAGTCGACGGCGTTGTAGACATTGCGCGGCGGAATGATCCGCAGGGCCATGACCGCCAGCACGCCGAAGGCGAAGGCGATCGCGGCGGGAAACAGCCCGAACGCGGCAGCGGCAATCGCCACGCCCATGATCGCGAGCGCCATCAGCGCCTCGCGCGCATTGGGAATGCGCACCGCGCGCTCGGCCAGCGGGACGAGGGAGAACTGGGTCGCGAAATCGGACAGGCGCTGCGGCGCGCCCTGCATCAGCAACACGTCGCCCGCCTTGAGCCGCAGCGTACGCAGTCGCGCCCGCGAGCGCTGGCCCTGGCGCGAGACCGCGAGCATGTTGATGGCAAAGCGCGTGCGCAGGTGGATATCGGCTGCGGAGCGCCCGATCAGCGAGGAATTGGGGAGGATCACCATCTCCGTTATCGTGACTTCCTCGTCACGGTTTTCGTCCTCTTCTTCGTCTGCCCGGGCCTCGGGTGTATCGGGATCGCGCGGCTTGTCTTCCTCGAGCTTGAGCTCCAGCGCCGAAAGCGCCCCTGCGAGCGAATCGGGCTCGGCCTCGATGACGAGGATGTCGTCGATGCGCAGTTTCCGCCAGGGGTCGGGCGCGCGCATGCGCACCTCGTTGCGGATCAGGCCGACGATGGTGGCATCGACCTCGTCGAGTTCCTTCTCGATCTGCTTGAGCGTCATGCCGACGGCTTTTGCTTTCGAGGGGACGCGCGCCTCTGTCATATAGGCATCGGTCTCGAAGCCCTCGGTGGTTCCGCCGCCACGCTCGGGCACCAGCTTGCGACCGAAGATCAGCAGGAAAATCAGTCCCGCCAGCGCGACCGTGACACCGACCGGCGTGAAATCGAACATGGTGAAGCTGCCCTCGCCCGTCTCACGGCGAAATCCCGCAACGATCAGATTCGGCGGCGTGCCGATCAGCGTCGTCATGCCGCCCAGTATCGAGCCGAAGGACAGCGGCATCAGCACCTTGCCGGGCGAGATGCCATGCTTGGCGGCCATCTGGATGGCGATCGGCATCAGGAGCGCGAGCGCCCCGACATTGTTCATGAAGGCAGACAGCACCGCGCCAAGCGTGGTCAGCGCGGCGAGGGTGACGAAATAGCTGGAATCCGATGGGATGAAGCGCTGCGCGATCGCATCCACGGCCCCGGATGTCTGCAGGGCACGCGACAGGATCAGCACGCAGGCGACCGTCACCACCGCCGGGTGGCCGAACCCCTCGAAGGCCGTGTCGCGATCGACGAGGCCGAACGCCACACAGGCCAGCAGCGCGGCGACGGCGACCATGTCGTGGCGCCAGCGTCCCCAGATGAACAATGTGACGGTCGCCACCAGAATGGCGAGAAAGATACCCTGATCCTGGGTCATGCCTGTGATCTCGGCAAAGGTGGCGGGGCTGATCATGAAGAGGCAGCGAATGGTGACACGGGACGCGGCCCGGTCGAAGATCAGGAACGCTGCCGGGCCTCATGAGGTTTCCTGAGGCGCACGCTATAATGATTCCCGCATCAATGCACCGACGAACATCCGCGTTTTTGCGTTCCCCGCCAGATCGCCTTGCAGCCCGCCAAGCTCCGTTGCGATCAGGCCTTCTGGCGCAGGATGCCCTGGAGTTCCTCCGAAAGCTTGGTGATGCGGCCCGCCGAAACGCCGCTCTCATCGGCGAGCGCCTTGATTTCCGTCGCGACGACGGTGAAGCCGGCCCCGTATTCCCCGGCGCGCGCGGCCTCGATTCGCGCATTCAGCGCCAGCAATTGCAGGGTGTGCAGGATGCGCAGGATCGAGCCTGTATTGGCGATGATCTCCTGGCTTGTCTGCCCGACGCGCTCCAGCAACACGGCGGAATTCTCCAGCTCGCGGGTCTTCTTGCTGTTGACGTCGATGACGACGCCCTCGAGATGCGAGAGTGCCCCGTCCCGCCCGTAGACGCCGCCCCCGCTCTCATGCACCCATTGTTCGCCGCCATCGGCGCGCTGGATCCGGTAATCGACCTCCCAGTTGCCGCGTGCCTCGACCGCTGCCGCCACGGCAGCGTCGACCGTCTGCGCATCATCGGGATGGATGATGCCGGCATAGGAGCGCTTCTCGGGGCCGGTGAAGGCGGCACGATCGTAGCCGGTGACACGGTCGACCGCGCCCTCCATGAACATCATGGTGAAATCGGCATCGTTGCGGCAGCGATAGAGGAAACCGTTCATCCGGCGTACGATGGAGCGCATGACCGGCAGTGCATCCTCCGACCGGTCCGGCGTTGCGGGCATCGCATCGGGGTTTGCGGCATTGCTGCCGGTCCCGGCTGGTATCAAGGCATCCATTTTCGGCTCCGCAGGGTTCTGGCCTGATCGCGCAGTTCTGATCGTTCGATCAACCGAAGCTGATTCGCGTCACTGCTTTAACATGCGCAAAACAAGCACGGTTTCCGTTAAGTCAGTCTTAGCAATCCCCGCTTCGAACCCTGCATATGACCGAGACCGGTCTGCGCCTTTGCCGCATCGGGCCGGCGCGCGCGTGGTTCACGCGATCGCCAGCCGCGCACGCCGGAACAATCCCGCGAGCAGCGCGACCTTCAGCGTGATCATGGCGGCGCTGAGCAGTGCGAATTTCGCGGCGGCGAAGCCGGAATAGATCACCGCAACGGGCTGTGAGATATCCTGCGGATCGGCCAGCATGACGAAGGAGACGAGATTCTCGATCACATCCATGCTCGCCCCCGCGATCCCCATCACCGCCGCCGCGATACCGGCGCGATAGCCGAAGCTGCCGGCACCGCCGAGGCGCGCCACCAGCGTGCCGATGAGGGCGGAGAGGAGCATCACCGAGGCGATGAAGGCGAAATCGATGATCTGGGTGCGCACATAAATGTCGAGCGTGCCGGCATCGAGCATCACGCCGTAGAAATATTCGACCCGCTCTGCGCTGAAGGCGAGCTGGCCTTCCGCATAATGGACCGGGTGGCCCGAGGCCTCGTAGCTGGCATCGAGCCAGGTCTGCGCCCCCATGAATCCGGCAAAGGCAATTCCGGTGGCGGCGATATGCGCGCCGGGCGACAGCTTGAAGAGATGGTGCAACATCGTTTTCTCCATTTGCATTCCATGGAATACATATTACATTCCGTGGAATGGAAATCAAGCCCGAAAATCTCCCCCCTGCATTGTCGGCCGAATTCGGTCGCCAACTCGCCGTCGTGAGCCAGCTCTACACGGCTCTCATCGGGCGCCTGCTGGCGCCGCATCAGCTCACCTACGGGCAATTCGCCATGCTCGCGCATCTGGGCCGGCATGGCGGG
>PXAW01000476.1 GCA_003567055.1 Hyphomicrobiales bacterium | reverse complement strand
CCTCGGCGGTGCGGGCATTGGATTCGCGACTGCGGCGCTCGGTCTCGCCGGCCACGGCGCTGACGATGGCGTCGATGCCGCCGTGCTGGCCGCCGTGCTGGCCGCCGTGCTGGGCACTGCGTCCCTCGGTGGAACGCCCTTCCGCGCGCTGGCCGGCGGGGGCCTGGCCGCGCTGGCGCGTCGCCTTGTTGATGCGCGCGGCGATGGCGTCAAGCTCGTCATAAGCCGAGCCGTAGCCCTGAGGCGGCTGGCTGCGTGCCGGGGCGGCGCGCCGGCGCACGGTGGGAGCGGGCTCTGCGGGTTCACGCTCGGCATAGCCGCGCTCGCCGTAGCCGCGTTCCTGATAACCGCGCTCCGGGTAACCCCGTTCGGGATAGCCGCGCTCCGCATAGCCACGTTCGCTGAAAGCGCGCGTGGCACGGTCGGAGATCGTCGCCTGGAGCCAGTCATCGAGGCTCATGCCCGAGCGCCGCGCCGCTTCACGAGCGGCATCGCGTGTATCGGGATCAAGTCCCTCCAGATACCAGGGGGTATTGCTCTGGACGTTGTGCCGCATCGCTGCGCTCTCGAACGGTGGGACAGATTGTTCACCCGGTTCCGGCGCCGCCCCTTCGCGCCGGACCCCGATCCGGTATCAGCTGATTCGACCCGGTGGCCGATCCCGCTTTCGCCGTCATCGTGAGGTGAGTCTTTCGCGTTAGGGTAAACAAGAGGTTAAAATCTCATTCATTGATTGTTAAAATTAACATCCTGTTGACCATAAGGCGTGCTTGCAGCAAAGGCTTTGCCGCCCCCGACCGGAATGATGCCTGTCAGGGGAAGGGTTAACGATTTCTAGCAACCAGTGGTCGGAAGTCGCGAATCAGTGCCGATTCGCGGCTCACCGGAACGAGGTGTAGCGCGCATCGCCATGGGGGGTGAGCGGCTGGGCGCCGTTGAGCATGCGCGCGCCCCGTTGCGGCGGTGCCGGCGGTTCCGCCGCACCCGGTTCCGCCTGCGTCTCGCCGGAGAGGCTGTCACGCGAGAACAGATTGCCGAACAGGCGCTGATGCAGCGGACGGGCGGGCGCCGCATCCTCGCGTGCCACGCTGGTCACGCCCGCATCGCCGGCCTCGGCCGTCCGTGCCGCAGCCGGTGCGGCGGCGGGCGCGCGCGCCACGGATGCGGGTGATGAAAGCGGCTGACCGTCGGATCCGACGCGAATGGTCTGCGGGCCGGCGGCGATCGCATCCGGGCGTGAGACCTCGCCAAGGCGCCGGGCGCGGGAAGAGAGCCGCGAGGGATCGGTGGCGCTGGCGAAGGCCACGGCCTGATTCTGGAAGGAGGGGTGGCTCCAGCCGTCCTGATAGACCAGCCGCACCGCAGGCTTGCCGCGCTCGATCAGCTGGGCGATGCGGGCCTCGTCACGGCTGCGGCGTTCGGCCACGGCCTGGGCGACGCGCTCGTCGCTGGGCGCGCAGCCCTGCGTGTTGAAGGAATAGCGTCCGTTGCAGACCTCGACCTGCGGCGGGCGCTGCGTCACTTTGAAGTGATCATGCCCTTCCTTGAGATTGCGCCAGAAGGCGATGTGCTCGTCGTAACGCTTCTGGGCCAGATTCTCCGGCGTCATCCGGAAGGGCAGGGACTGGACCTGGAAGCCGCGCTGGCCGCCGGCAAAGGCTTCGCGGGCGATGGCGTAGATCTCGGCCACGGTTTCGTCGGTCATGGCGAAACAGCCGGCGGAGGTGCAGGAGCCGTGCACCATCAGATGCTGGCCGGTGCGCCCGTGCTCGCGGTCGAAACGGTTGGGATAGCCCAGATTGAAGGAGAGGTAATAAGCCGAATTCGGGTTCATCAGATCCGGCGTGACCGTGTAGAAACCTTCCGGTGCCTGCCGGTCGCCTTCGCGCTTCTTGGGGCCGAGCTGGCCGGACCAGCGGCAGATCGGATAGGTCTTGAGATGCGCATAGCGCCCGTCGGGACCTTCCTTCCAGATCTCGAGCTCGGCTTCCTTCTTGAAGATGCGCATCATGATCGGGTCGCCGGGCGACACGCCGTTGCGCTTCATCAGCGCCACCGTCTCCGGCGGAATGGGCTGGAGGTGCCGGTTCGACGAAACCGTACGATCGGCGTTGCAGGCGCCGAGGGCGATCGTGATGCCGGCGACGAGCATCAAACGCTTCAACATGGGGTCCCCGCTCCAGAATGCGCGTCCACCCCCGTATCCGCCCGGCCCGCCGGTCGATCATTTCGACCCGCGCAGACGCGACCGCGTACGACGGTGACCCATCTGAGTATGATCGTTACCGTTAGCGAAGCGTTACCGCAAGGGGGTAAGAGGGGGGTAGTACGGGTGAACGTGGTTAACAAATGCTTGATCAGCCTCACCTCCGGCGCTGCCGGGAGCGCCTGAGCGCCCCGGCAGGGCGCGCTCAGAGGTTGCGCCCGATGGCGAGGAACTTGTCGGCCCGGTGTGCCCGCAGGGCTTCGGGATCCTTCCCGGCGAGATCGGACAAGGCGGACGCGATCGCATCGCCTGCGGATTCGATCGTTGCCTGCGGGTCGCGATGGGCGCCGCCGATCGGCTCCTTCACGATGCGGTCTATCACGCCGAGCTTGAGCAGGTCCTGCGCCGTGATCTTCATGTTGGTCGCCGCATCCTGGGCGCGCGCGGAATCGCGCCACAGGATCGAGGCCGCGCCCTCCGGCGAGATCACGCTGTAGATGGCGTGTTCGAGCATCAGCACCTTGCTGGCGGTGGCGATGGCGATGGCCCCGCCGGAGCCGCCCTCGCCGATCACGAGCGCCACGCTCGGTGCGCCGACGCCGAGGCAGGCCTCGGTGGAGCGGGCGATCGCCTCGGCCTGGCCGCGCTCTTCCGCCTCGATGCCGGGATAGGCGCCCGCCGTATCGACGAAGCTCAGCACCGGCAGGCCGAAACGGTCGGCGAGTTCCATCAGCCGCACGGCCTTGCGGTAGCCCTCGGGCCGGGCCATGCCGAAATTGTGGCGGATGCGCGCCTGCGTGTCCGAGCCCTTCTCCTGACCGAGGATGCAGACCGGCTCACCGCGAAACCGCCCGAAACCGCCCATCACGGCCTCGTCCTCGCCGAATTTCCGGTCGCCTGCCATGGGCGTGAAATCCGTGATCAGCCCCTCGCAGAAATCGCGGAAATGCGGGCGCTGGGGATGGCGGGCGACCTGCGTCTTCTGCCAGGGCGTGAGCGCGGCATAGATCTCCAGGAGCGCCTGTGAGGCCTTGTCCTCGAGGCGGGTGATATCGTCGGAGATCGCCACCGCATCGTCGGCCTCGCCCATCCGACGCAGTTCCTCGACCTTGCCTTCGAGCTCGGCAACGGGCTTTTCGAAATCCAGATAAGTACGCATGCGGTTCCGCTGATATGCCATCAAAGCCGCCGCGCGGAAGGCGAGGCGTGCGGGCGCGGACACTGACCGCAAGCGCTGGCCAAGTCAAGATTTTGTGACCCGGCACAATATGACGGGTTGCCTGGCCTCAGCCGCTGCGCGCATCCGCGAGGATCATGTCGGCGGCTTTCTCCGCGATCATCATCACTGCCGCCTGCGTATTGGCCGAGACGAGATGCGGCATCACCGCCGCATCTGCGACGCGCAATCCGGCCACGCCGCGAACCCGCAGGCGCGGATCCACCACGGCAACGGGGCTCTCGCCCATGGCGCAGGTGCCGACCGGGTGGTAGATCGTCTGGCCGGTCCTGCGG